>NZ_SZYH01000006.1 GCF_005298175.1 Marinobacter panjinensis | reverse complement strand
AACACCGGATAACGCTTGAAATCGTTATCACATTGAACCTATTTCTCTCGGAGATAATGAGAAAAATAGCTTCGTGTTCTATCTCGTCCAATTTGTTAAAGAGCAAATCTGACCCAGTGATCAGAAAGGAAGGCTTCATCAATCTGAAACATTCGTTTCTGTACACTGCTAACCGAAGCTAGCCAGTAATATGGTGGAGCTATGCGGGATCGAACCGCAGACCTCCTGCGTGCAAGGCAGGCGCTCTCCCAGCTGAGCTATAGCCCCGTCGTCTAAGCCACTCACCCAAGCCGGCCACCGTAGCGCTTGTGCCGTACTCGGAAAATCGTTCAGATCTAGGCGCTTGCAGGTGTAGCGTGCGAGTAGCACGTGAGCCTGGAAGCAACGACGAGCTGAGCGATTTTGGTGGGTCTGGGTGGACTTGAACCACCGACCTCACCCTTATCAGGGGTGCGCTCTAACCACCTGAGCTACAGACCCGGTTTCGCTTGTCTTCGCACCACCTGAGCTGCGTTGCAGTCCTCGTTCACTCGGTCACGTACTCATGTACGCTCCCTCGCTCTCTCAGCCTGCGCCTTGCCAGTTGGCGCGAATCCGGCGCCAAACCCTGAGGTCTGGTCAAACCGACAGCGGGCCTGCATAGACCCTTTTGCTCTCTTCTCAAGTTAACCAAGTAATTCGTGTGGACTCTGACCGAAGCGTTCGGCTTCGTTTAAGGAGGTGATCCAGCCGCAGGTTCCCCTACGGCTACCTTGTTACGACTTCACCC
>NZ_SZYH01000005.1 GCF_005298175.1 Marinobacter panjinensis | reverse complement strand
AACACCGGATAACGCTTGAAATCGTTATCACATTGAACCTATTTCTCTCGGAGATAATGAGAAAAATAGCTTCGTGTTCTATCTCGTCCAATTTGTTAAAGAGCAAATCTGACCCAGTGATCAGAAAAAAGAACTTCCGCTTAACAACCCTTGTCATTAAACCGAAATGCTTGTTTCTGCACACTGCTAACCGAAGCTAGCCAGTAATATGGTGGAGCTATGCGGGATCGAACCGCAGACCTCCTGCGTGCAAGGCAGGCGCTCTCCCAGCTGAGCTATAGCCCCGTCTGCTTGTCCAGCTTTCGTCACTCGTCGTTGCAGCACTCGCTCGCTTCAGTCATGACCCATCGAGGGTCACTCCTTCTCTCGCTTGCACTGAGCCTAGATTGACAAAACCTGTCCGGCGCATCCGCGTACGTCGCCACCTTTGCGGTTTACCCACTCGGTGCACCTCTTTACAGCAAGGCGTGCTCCGAAAATTGGGTTAGCCTAGGCATCGGAAGGTGTAGCGTGCGAGTCGCACGTGAGCCTTTCGATAACGACGGATAACGCAATTTTGGTGGGTCTGGGTGGATTTGAACCACCGACCTCACCCTTATCAGGGGTGCGCTCTAACCAACTGAGCTACAGACCCAAAGGTACGGGTCTGTTGACCCTTTTGCTCTCTTCTCAAGTTAACCAAGTAATTCGTGTGGACTCTGACCGAAGCGTTCGGCTTCGTTTAAGGAGGTGATCCAGCCGCAGGTTCCCCTACGGCTACCTTGTTACGACTTCACCC
>NZ_SZYH01000004.1:1793-5205 GCF_005298175.1 Marinobacter panjinensis | reverse complement strand
AATAAAAAACCCCCGTCGGCGAAGCCGCGGGGGTTTTTCAGTATTAAGAGCCTGACGATGACCTACTCTCACATGGGCAGAAGCCACACTACCATCGGCGCTGGTCTGTTTCACTGCTGAGTTCGGGATGGGATCAGGTGGTTCCAGACCGCTATGGTCGTCAGGCAAAACGGTTGATCACTGGGTGGACGAGACAGAACATGTGATGGTGATTTCGTTGGTGCTTGCGTTATCCGCAATTGTCTTGGGTGTTATATAGTCAAGCCGCACGAGCAATTAGTATCGGTTAGCTCAACGCCTCGCAGCGCTTACACACCCGACCTATCAACGTCCTGGTCTTGAACGGCTCTTCAGGGACCTCAAGGGTCCAGGGAGATCTCATCTTGGAAGGGGCTTCCCGCTTAGATGCTTTCAGCGGTTATCCTGTCCGAACATAGCTACCGGGCAATGCGTCTGGCGACACAACCCGAACACCAGCGGTTCGTCCACTCCGGTCCTCTCGTACTAGGAGCAGCTTTCCTCAAATCTCCAACGTCCACGGCAGATAGGGACCGAACTGTCTCACGACGTTCTAAACCCAGCTCGCGTACCACTTTAAATGGCGAACAGCCATACCCTTGGGACCGGCTTCAGCCCCAGGATGTGATGAGCCGACATCGAGGTGCCAAACACCGCCGTCGATGTGAACTCTTGGGCGGTATCAGCCTGTTATCCCCGGAGTACCTTTTATCCGTTGAGCGATGGCCCTTCCATACAGAACCACCGGATCACTATGACCTACTTTCGTACCTGCTCGACGTGTCTGTCTCGCAGTTAAGCGGGCTTGTGCCATTACACTAACCGCACGATGTCCGACCGTGCTTAGCCCACCTTTGTGCTCCTCCGTTACGCTTTGGGAGGAGACCGCCCCAGTCAAACTACCCACCACACAGTGTCCTTATCCCCGATAAGGGGACGAAGTTAGAACCTCAAACAGGTCAGGCTGGTATTTCAAGGTTGGCTCCACCAGAACTGGCGTCCTGGTTTCAAAGCCTCCCAGCTATCCTACACAAACATGCTCAAAGTTCACTGTGAAGCTATAGTAAAGGTTCACGGGGTCTTTCCGTCTAGCCGCGGATACACCGCATCTTCACGGCGATTTCAATTTCACTGAGTCTCGGGTAGAGACAGCGCCCCCATCGTTACGCCATTCGTGCAGGTCGGAACTTACCCGACAAGGAATTTCGCTACCTTAGGACCGTTATAGTTACGGCCGCCGTTTACCGGGGCTTCGATCAAGAGCTTCGCGCAAGCGCTAACCCCATCAATTAACCTTCCGGCACCGGGCAGGCGTCACACCGTATACGTCCACTTTCGTGTTTGCACAGTGCTGTGTTTTTAATAAACAGTCGCAGGGGCCTGGTATCTTCGACTGGTTTCAGCTCCACCCGTAAAGAGTCTCACCTACCACCAGCGTGCCTTCTCCCGAAGTTACGGCACCATTTTGCCTAGTTCCTTTACCCGAGTTCTCTCAAGCGCCTTGGTATTCTCTACCTGACCACCTGTGTCGGTTTGGGGTACGGTCTCGAATAGCCTGAAGCTTAGAAGATTTTCCTGGAAGCAGGGCATCAATGACTTCCAGCCCTATTGGGCCGTCGTCGTCGCGTCTCGGCATTGTGGGACCGGATTTGCCTAACCCCACTGCCTACTCGCTTAAACCGGGACAACCGTCGCCCGGCTCACCTAGCCTTCTCCGTCTCTCCATCGCAGCTATCCAAGGTACGGGAATATTAACCCGTTTCCCATCGATTACACCTTTCGGTCTCACCTTAGGGGCCGACTCACCCTGCGCCGATTAGCGTTGCGCAGGAAACCTTGGTCTTCCGGCGTGGGAGTTTTTCACTCCCATTGTCGTTACTCATGTCAGCATTCGCACTTCTGATACCTCCAGCATGCTTCTCAACACACCTTCGCAGGCTTACAGAACGCTCCCCTACCCCGCATACTTGCGTATGCAGCCGCAGCTTCGGTAACCAGTTTGAGCCCCGTTACATCTTCCGCGCAGGCCGACTCGACTAGTGAGCTATTACGCTTTCTTTAAAGGATGGCTGCTTCTAAGCCAACCTCCTAGCTGTCTGAGCCTTCCCACATCGTTTCCCACTTAACTGGTATTTGGGGACCTTAGCTGGCGGTCTGGGTTGTTTCCCTCTTCACGATGGACGTTAGCACCCACCGTGTGTCTCCCGGATAGTACTCACAGGTATTCGGAGTTTGCATCGGGTTGGTAAGTCGGGATGACCCCCTAGCCGAAACAGTGCTCTACCCCCTGTGGTATTCGTCCGAGGCGCTACCTAAATAGCTTTCGGGGAGAACCAGCTATCTCCGGGCTTGATTAGCCTTTCACTCCGATCCACAAGTCATCCCCTGGCTTTTCAACGACAGTGGGTTCGGTCCTCCAGTTGATGTTACTCAACCTTCAACCTGCTCATGGATAGATCGCCCGGTTTCGGGTCTATGCCCAGCGACTAAATCGCCCTATTCAGACTCGGTTTCCCTACGGCTCCCCTAAACGGTTAACCTCGCCACTGAACATAAGTCGCTGACCCATTATACAAAAGGTACGCCGTCACAGAACAAGTCTGCTCCGACTGCTTGTACGCATACGGTTTCAGGATCTATTTCACTCCCCTCACAGGGGTTCTTTTCGCCTTTCCCTCACGGTACTGGTTCACTATCGGTCAGTCAGGAGTATTTAGCCTTGGAGGATGGTCCCCCCATGTTCAGACAGGATGTCTCGTGTCCCGTCCTACTCGATTTCACTGGACTCAGGTTTCGGATACGGGGCTATCACCCACTATGGCGGCACTTTCCAGAGCCTTCTCCTACCAGTTGTCCAGCTTAAGGGCTAGTCCCCGTTCGCTCGCCGCTACTTAGGGAATCTCGGTTGATTTCTTTTCCTTCGGGTACTTAGATGTTTCAGTTCCCCGAGTTCGCCCCGCACAGCTATGTATTCACTGTACGGTACCGACCCGAAAGTCGGTGGGTTTCCCCATTCAGAAATGTCCGGATCACAGCTCGTTTGCCAGCTCCCCGAACCTTATCGCAGGCTTCCACGTCTTTCATCGCCTCTGACTGCCAAGGCATCCACCGTATGCGCTTAGTTGCTTGACTATATAACCCCAAGACAACTGATCTGTGCCTCACACTCAACAAGAACCCTGCATCCACCGAAGTGAATCCAGATTCCTCATCCAGGATGAGTCTCAGAGACAGTCACTTGAAGCTATATACAACCACTTCAACGACAACACCGGATAACGCTTGAAATCGTTATCACATTGAACCTATTTCTCTCGGAGATAATGAGAAAAATAGCTTCGTGTTCTATCTCGTCCAATTTGTTAAAGAGCAAATCTGACCCAGTGATCAGAAA
>NZ_SZYH01000003.1 GCF_005298175.1 Marinobacter panjinensis | reverse complement strand
TCAGCAGTGAAACAGACCAGCGCCGATGGTAGTGTGGCTTCTGCCCATGTGAGAGTAGGTCATCGTCAGGCTCTTAATACTGAAAAACCCCCGCGGCTTCGCCGACGGGGGTTTTTTATTGCCTGAACAGACGTAAGGCAAAAACGAGCCCGACCTTCCAAATCTATGACACCGCTCACAGTGACATCGTGTAAAAAGCGTTAATATATGTACAAGAACTGGCCAAAAAATAAAACAAAGCCAGCGATAACAGCACTAGCCATCGCAATATAAGTGTTCAGAGACACTCATCCAGAAAAACAATAAACCGGCTTGAAAACAGGCGGTTAATGGTGAGATGTGTCTATGAAACGTGTTATTTGGCTTCCGTTAGCGGTGTTGTCGTTTACCCCTCCCGCCGTGGCAGACCTGCAGCCAATCTCCGACAGCGATATGTCAGAGGTGACTGGCCAGGCATTCATATCCGTTGATCGCCAATACCACCCGGACCAATCCGATACCACGTCGTATACCCGGGTTAATCTGGGCATGGAGATTGATCTACAGACCAATGTGGATGTCCTCGAGCTGGGCCGGTACGAACGGGATGGCGAGAAGGCAGGTACTTCCGATGTGTACATTGAGGATTTCGCCCTTGGATATATCAATAACCAGGCTTATTTTGATCGCAACCCGAAAGCCCCGCGTCAGCTTAAACCGGATGGTTCTGCCTATGGTGAAGGTGAAATCGTCCCGTTCAATATTGATAACCCTTTCCTGGAATTTGCCTTCGACGAAGATGCCCAGGAGATCGTGGGCTTTCGTCTGGGCTTCGGCGAGTCCATGGGCATCCTGTCCGGCAAGATCGAAACCCTCACCGGCAATGTTAATGTCGATATTGTTGATCGCGGCGAAGGCTTGAGTGAGGCAAGCTCCAGCGGCAACTTCTTTGATCAGGTGATTGTTCTGCTGACCCCGTTGCTTGAGGGCGGAAGCCCGCTCCAGACCAGGGCGGAACTGGTTTATGGCGAGGAGGGCGACCCCAATATTGGCGAACTGGATCCAATCAGGGCCGAGCATATAGGGATTCCCAATGGCGAACGCTTCGTGCTGGAAGATGCCGGTGGTTTTACTCGCTGGTCGGTGAAAAACCTTATTGGCTGGGGCTCCAGCTCCCGCATTGAAGTACCCGATTGCTCTTTTTTCAGCTGTGGCAGCGGAGATATCTATGTCTACGCTCAGGACTGCCTGGTGCTGGGTATCGACTCCTGTTTTGATCTGGATATCTACAACAGTTTCCCGATAGGTACTGTTGAGGAAGTTGGCGATGAGCGGAGGATTACGGGCCCTGCCGACGGGGCGTTTATCTCGTTTCAGACCAAGGATCTCGACTGGCTGAAGGACGTCAAGAACACCAATCCGACACCGGAGGATTTTGTCCGTGCTACGTCCGGCGCATTCTTCAACATTCCGAACGGTGCAACTGAAGTGAATCTGAATGAAGCGCTTTACGGCACCGACCGTTACCGGACTGAATATATTGACCGGGGCAGGGGGCTATTCTGATGTTATCGTCTCTGAAGCGGTGTTGTGCCGTTGCTAAAACACCACACGTACCCTGCGCCATTATCGTACTGGTCGCCCTCCTTGCACCAGCGATCGCAATTGCCGAACTTCAGGACCTCTCCGAGCAGGAACTGTCGGAAATTGACGGTGCTGGAATCGGTGTCGTGCTGGAAAATTTCAAATTTTCCCATGGCACGGATGCACCCGATGTCGATGGTAACCAGGCGCGGATCTTCAAGATAGGAGGTCTCAAGAGCACCGATGGTCGCGATGTCGAGATCGTGGTCAACCACCTCTATATCTCCGGAAACGGAAGTAACTACGGTCAGAACCTGAGCCCGGTGAACCTGGGGCGACTGGTAACCCCTTACCGGATTGATGTGGTGGACGGAAATACTATCGGCATCCGGGACAGGGCGGTGCTTGAATTCGCGGCCCCGGCATTGATGGATGCAGCCCAGGGCTACGATTGCATGAGCTCCGGCGCAGCGGCGGGTAGTGGCGTCTGTTCCAGTCGCCCGGCAACGGCGGATTTCGTGGGCGAACGCCCGGATATTGGCATGCAGATGAATGTTGCGGTGGGAGATGACCGCTCAGCCAACATCAACATCCACGCCAAGAGCGCAGTGATTGACGGCAGTTATCTTCGGCTATGGGGAGATGACGATCGTCAGCAGATGGTCGGTCAGTTTAAGCTCAATTTCCAGTCACCCGAACTGTCAATTAACGCCTGTTCCCAGGATGGCCTGTCCTGTGGTTCCCGTATCACCATGACCAATTTCGCCCTGGAACTGGCCATCGGCAACCAGTTGCAGCCGGTGTTTTTCGATGTGGATGGCACTGGCAACTTTGTGGTTGAAGTGGCGGCCATTGACCGGCCCGCTCCCGGGACGATTGGCGCCGATGGGCTGCGTGGCAGCAGTGATACAGACACCTGGGATTTCTACGAGGACTATTACACCAACCCTGACTACCGCAGTAACCTGCATATTGGCAACTTCTCCGTGGCCGACCGGGACTTCGGGTCGGCGCGGGTCGAGGGCATGCTGATTCAGCATCTGGATATCCGAACCAAGGATCTGGCGCCATGAATAAACAATACTGTCAGGCTGCATTTGTCGTGATAGCCATTTTCGGTGCAAAACAGGCTGCTGCCGAACTTGATCGCCTGGATGACCAGGACCTGGCCGAAGTCTCCGGTCAGGGCGGTATTTACCTGTCCGGCGACATCAGCATCAACGAAATGGGCGGGCCGATCGAGAACAGCTATTTCGGCCGCTGTGACAACCCGGACAAGAAGTGCGGTGCCAGGCTGGCCTATCGCCTGAAGGCAGACGGCGGCTGGATGGTACTGGATGAAATACGGGGCAATTTTGCCTTTGAAGGGCTGACGCTGAGAGTTCGCTCTATTGACTCCGGGTTCGGTGGTGATGGTGAGCTGTTCAATCGCGATGTGATGGAGATCGGTTTACCGGATATCGTCCGTTACAACGATGTCCGTTTCAAGATTGCTGGCAGCAATATGCCCCGGCCGACGGATCCGGGCTTCCGGCAAACGGACATTCTTGCGGTGGAAATGCAGGGTGAAGTCATCATGGAGGGAAACCTGCTGGTTTTCCCCACAGGTAATCCATAGGGAGAGGGATATGCCCGGTATTACAAAGCAGTCTTTCAGATCGGAGGTTAGCTGGCTCCTCATTATGACACTGTCAGCCCCCGTGATTGCCGACATGCAGAGCCTTGACGACGACGAACTGGCTGATATCAGTGGCCAGAGCGGTATAACCCTGGAGATGGAGCTGGGCATGACCGCAGATCGATTGTCGTACTTTGATGATGGTAACGGCATCTACCTGGAGGATTTTCGTGTCGGCTCCGCCAGCCGACCGGGGGAATCGGCTGCTCATGTTATCAGGGTGGATATTACGGAAGACGCTGCGCTCAATCTCAACTACCTGGTTGAAGACCGTCGCATCGAGTTCGGCGATATCCGCCTGGCTGGCGCACCGGGTATCGGGATGGGCGGCGTGTTCTTTGACCACAGCCTGCAGGGCAGTCTTCGCATCAGTCCGGGTGGGGCATACGGATCTTCAGGTTATACGTTCGACACGGCCTACACCATGACTGGTGCCCGCCTTGGCTATCGTACCAATGGCAACGAAGTCTTTCTCGACGATGTCACTCTGGATGTGGAGGCGTTTGGCATCACCCTGGATGTTGTTGGTAACACGCTGGAATTCAATGCGCCACGCATTACGGGTTCCTATGATGTGGGGGCAATCCGCTACAGCGGTAATCCTGTGAATCATGGCAACAGCTTTGATGTCGCCACCGGACAGGCACTGCCCAGCTACGGGGGGCTTAGCGGGACCTTTGACCTGTCCTCGAAAACGGGCATTACTGCCGGCGGTCGGGACGGGGAGGGTTTTCGCCTGGACAACCAGGCCACGATTAACAGCGCTTCTTTTATATATCACGACGACAGCAACATGCTTGCGTTCAGGGATATTACCGGCCATTACAACGTCAATGACCTGCGGATGGATGTCACCACGGACCGGTTCGGCCGTAATGCGCTGGGGCTAACGCTGGGGTCGCTGGACGGGGAGTTCAATATTGGCCGCATCGAGATGGGGGGAGGGGGCAAGAGCCTCGGCGAGGTCAATGTCAGTTTCATGCTGCGGGATCACACGTATAACGGTCGCAGCTATACCAATGCCGTATACGTGCAGGGCGGAGGGCATCCTGATGCCGGCCCGCAGGGGCTCAGGTTGTCCGCCGAATGGAGCCTGCAGTTGGCTGATCTGAGTTACACGGAGGACGGAAACCGGGTTATCTTCAGTGGCCTGCAGTCATGGGGGCAAGGTGATGTGACGGTGAATGTCACCCGGGATGGAGAAATAAATGGCACTCATTTCTATGATGGTCTCAGGATTGGATTTGAGGATGTAAACGCCGGTTACCGTATCAATGGCTTGCGGGTAGGCGGTGACGACGCACCGCTGCAGGGTGGTACCGAGCTGCTTCTGGCGCTGGGCTTTTACCCCGCCTATGAATTCGAAATGGATGGCCAGGTGACGCTGGGTGCCGGTGGCGCCAGTGGTGAAGGCCTGACCATCAACTCGGATATCCACATACGTAACGGTCAGGCCGCCATCATTGCCGCGCCTTATGACGAAGGTGAGGGAGAAATTTCCCAGAAAGGCCTGTGGATCAGCGATCTAAGCTATGACTCTCATGTCCGCGACATGACCATAGATGTCACCGATGAAGGTCTGGACATCATCAAGGGCGAAGCCTGGAGCATGATGGATGTGGGTAACCTCCGCGTTGGCGACAAGGCCACGGGGGCAAGTTTCGGCCGCTTTGTCCTGCAGAAGTACGAAACCGGAAGCAGTATGACTATTGTGCCTGGTGGCGCTGGTGATGTCTGTGCCGGAGGCTCCGGTTCTACCCCGGCGGATTGCACCGCCTCGGGCGGCCTCTGGGAAGCCCGGGGGGAAGAAGGGATCACCATCCGGCTGAAACAGATATTTGCCAGGGCCGTGAGTGACACCCGCAAGAACGCCTTTACCTGGGAAACCAATCGCCAGACTGATTCCAGCGGGAGCCCGATCAACAACACCGGCACCAGGCTGGTGCTCAATGATATCCATACCAGCGATGGTGGCGACTTCGACGGCGATGGTGTAGACGACAATGCCTTCGGTATGCGCACGGATCTTTCCGTGGACGTTTACCAGACGAAAGTGGTCAAAAAGACGGATGGTGCGGACGCTCTGGGGGTAACCGGCGCGAGGGGAGACGAAAAGATCATGGATGCTGCGGCCGCGGCCGGATATCGCTACGTCTCGTCTCCCACTGCAACAGAACTGGAAAACCGGCCGCTGGGATTTGCAGTTCAGGCCAGAAGCCGGTTCAAGGAGCTCTCCATTAATAACATTGACCTGGTACACCCAACCGGCGGACCCCAAACCGCTGTGTACGGTGTAAAAATGCAGAACTTCGATATCGAGGCCAACCTGACGGCAACCCCAATACCCTGAGTGCCAGTGGGACAATCTTCAGAAATTGCGATACCGCTTTGGTCCCGTCCTTTGTCTTTTGGTTCTACGTGTTGTTTAATCCCGCCCTGATCCTTTCAATCAAGCGGGCATGCCTTCATGAAATCCAGAGCACTCCTCGGCCTCCTGGCAGACGGGCAGGTTCATTCCGGTGAGTCACTTGCCGCCAGTCTTGGCATCAGCCGCACGGCGATCTGGAAGCAGATCCGTCGCGCCATGGACGAAGGTATCCGAATAGAAACTATCCGCGGCAAAGGCTATCGTCTGCTGACGGATATGGACCTGCTCGATCAGAGCCATATCCTGCAAGGTCTTGGCGTGCCACATCGTTCTGCCATTGAGCTGATGGTTCTGGACGAGGTGGACTCGACCAATGCCGAAATCGTGCGCCGGCGCCAGGACCCCTCCACCGGCCGCATTCCCGTTTGTATTGCGGATTGTCAGACCGCCGGCCGTGGCAGGCGTGGCCGGCCATGGCAAAGCCCCCGGGGTCAGAACCTCTACCTTAGCCTGGGGCTTACCTTTCGGGGCAGCTTTGCCATGCTCGACGGGTTGAGCCTGGTGTTGGGTGTCGCTGTGGCTGAAGCGCTCGAGCATCAGGGAGTGGCTGGTGTGGGGCTGAAATGGCCCAATGACATTTTCGTTGGAGGCAGCAAGCTCTCCGGTATCCTGGTTGAACTTCAGGGAGAGCTCGAGGAGGGTGTCGTGAAGGTGGTGGCCGGTATTGGCATGAATGTACACATGACTGACGCTGTAGATGTCGACCAGGCTTGGAGCAGCCTGGCCCGGGCTATGCCTGAACACCGCTGGTGCCGGAACGAACTTGCGGCATCGGTCATCAATTCGGTTCTGGGAGCCGTGGATGAGTTTGCGGAGCGAGGCTTCGGCGGGTTCCGGGAGCGCTGGCAGAGCCGTGACATCTTCGCCGGAAAGCCACTGGTGGCCACCCAGGGTGAGCTTTCCGGAATCGGCCGCGGTATAGACGACTCCGGCAACTACCTGATCGCCGAGGGTAAAGAGCTGGTAAAGGTTCGTGCCGGTGAGATAAGCCTGCGGGTGCAGTCATGAAGCTGCTGATAGATGCCGGGAACACCCGTATAAAATGGCAGCTGCGCGCTCGCGGAGATGTGCTGGAAAAGGGTTTTGCAAGTCTGGACGAGGACGTGGGCTTTAAGGATTGGGCACCCTGGGCTGACGCTATTGAGCGTATTGCCATATCGACCGTAATTTCGGAAGACCGACGTCAGCACCTGCAGGCCAGGCTTGAAGCTGCATGCAAAGCACCCGTTATCTTTCACTGGGCGGAAAACCGTCGCGGAAAGCTGATTAATGCCTATAGCGATGCAACCAGAATGGGCGCCGACCGCTGGCATGCCATGTGCGGCGGCTGGCAGGCGACAGGTGACGGTAGTTTTGCGGTTGTAGACGCAGGCAGCGCCATTACTGTTGATTATGTCGCCAGGTCCGGCGCTCACCTGGGCGGATATATCTTGCCGGGCAAGCAGATGATGCTGCGCTCGCTCAAGCAGGACGCTGCCAGGATAGGGTTCGACAGTCTGGATGCGGAGCAGGGCAGTCCTGGCGTTTCCACGACCGAGTGCGTCCAGCATGGCTTGGCGTGGCTCCGGGAAGGAATGGTCGCGCGATTACATAAGGATGTCAGCCATTTCGGGCTGGATCGGGTTCTGGTTACCGGTGGTGATGCTTCGGGCCTGATCGGCGCGGGGCTCTCCGCTATTCATGATCCCTATCTGGTATTGAACGGGCTTGCAGCCGTTGACGGGGGGTGGGAGCCGGAATGAAGTGGCTTGCCTTTGTTCTGTTATTGGTCAACCTTGCGCTCTGGTTCTACGGGGATAGTTTCGTTCCGGGTCGAGTCGCCATGGTATTGGAACAACAGAGCCTGCCCCGGGTCGCTGACCTGAAGGCTGATGCTTCCGGGGATCTGGAGGAACAGTCGCTTGAGCAGCCGTTATCATCGCAATCGCGGTTAGGTGAAATTCATCCCGTTAACCCCGTTGACCCCGTTGAGCCTTTGGTGGTGGCGAGCGAGCCTGTGCCGCAGACCTATTGCATTCGTCTGGGCTGGTTCGAGTCCGCTGAGGCAGCACGCGCCGCCTACCTGTCTCTCGGCAGCCCCGGCCTGGCCCACGAAGTCCGGCAGGAAGAGCGGGAATTGTCGCCGTTACACTGGGTTATCATTCCCCCGCAGCCGGACGACAGGGCGCTGGCATTGTTCAGTGATCTTCAGCGCCGGGGCATTGATTCCTACCTTGTCAGGCGGGGAGAAAACAAAAACGCCATATCGCTGGGCCTGTTCGAGTCCAGGCAGGCGGCTGAAATGGTCCTGGAAGAAAAAAAACGTCAGAATCTCAATGCAATACTGGCCAACTTCCCCCGAAATCAGATAAGCTACGCGCTCGTTTTTGAGGACGAACTGATGCCGGATTCCGGCGCGGTCAAGGCGGCAGAATCGGATTATGCAAACAATTTCGACCTCGTCGAAATCAGGCGCTGCGAAGGTGTTGCAACAGACCCTGAAAATCCGTAGTATACCGCCCTCGCTGAAGAGGCGAATGTGAGCTGGCGTAGCTCAGTTGGTAGAGCAGCTGACTTGTAATCAGCAGGTCGGGGGTTCGATTCCGTCCGCCAGCTCCACTTTTTTTAGTTTTAATCAGGTTCGCCGTTGGCGAGACTGACTCGGAGGGGTTCCCGAGTGGCCAAAGGGATCAGACTGTAAATCTGACGCGAAAGCTTCGCAGGTTCGAATCCTGCCCCCTCCACCACTTAATTGCTCGCGGGCATCGTATAGTGGCTATTACCTCAGCCTTCCAAGCTGATGACGCGGGTTCGATTCCCGCTGCCCGCTCCAATTTGTAGTTGTGTTGAAAGCGCTCATGTAGCTCAGTCGGTAGAGCACATCCTTGGTAAGGATGAGGTCACCGGTTCAATTCCGGTCATGAGCTCCATTATTTGTCCGGTCAACGTCACGGTCTGGTTGATTAGGGAGATAGGTCGAATGTCTAAAGCAAAGTTTGAGCGTAATAAGCCACACGTAAACGTGGGTACCATTGGTCACGTAGACCATGGCAAGACCACGCTGACAGCCGCGCTGACTCGTGTATGTCACGAAGTGTGGGGTACTGGTAGTGCAAGTGCATTCGATTCTATCGATAACGCGCCGGAAGAGAAGGCTCGTGGTATTACTATCGCGACTTCACACGTTGAATATGATTCACCGGCACGTCACTACGCCCACGTAGACTGCCCGGGCCACGCTGACTATGTGAAGAACATGATCACCGGTGCGGCGCAGATGGACGGTGCTATTCTGGTGTGTTCCGCAGCTGACGGCCCCATGCCGCAGACTCGCGAGCACATCCTGCTGTCCCGCCAGGTAGGCGTACCTTTCATCGTTGTGTTCCTGAACAAGGCGGACATGGTCGATGACGAGGAGCTGCTGGAGCTGGTCGAGATGGAAGTTCGCGAGCTGCTGAGCGCTTACGACTTCCCGGGCGACGACACGCCGATCGTGACCGGTTCCGCGCTGATGGCGCTGGAAGGCAAAGACGATAACGAAATGGGTACTACCGCTGTCAAGAAGCTGGTAGAAGCCCTGGACGAGTACATCCCGGATCCGGAGCGTGCGATTGATCAGCCGTTCCTGATGCCGATCGAGGACGTTTTCTCTATCTCCGGTCGTGGTACGGTTGTGACCGGTCGTGTCGAGCGTGGCGTTATCAAGGTTGGTGAAGAGATCGAGATTGTTGGTATCAAGGATACCGTCAAGACCGTTTGTACCGGCGTTGAGATGTTCCGTAAGCTGCTGGACGAGGGTCGTGCTGGTGAGAACGTGGGCGTACTGCTGCGTGGTACCAAGCGTGACGACGTTGAGCGTGGTCAGGTTCTGTGTAAGCCGGGCACCATCAAGCCGCACACCAAGTTTGAATGCGAAGTGTACGTGCTGAGCAAGGAAGAAGGTGGTCGTCATACGCCGTTCTTCAAGGGCTATCGTCCGCAGTTCTACTTCCGTACCACCGACGTCACAGGTTCCTGTGAGCTGCCGGAAGGTGTGGAGATGGTAATGCCGGGTGACAACGTCAAGATGAGTGTTACCCTGATCAACCCGATCGCCATGGAAGATGGCCTGCGCTTCGCGATTCGCGAAGGCGGCCGTACCGTTGGTGCCGGTGTGGTCTCAAAGATCATCGAGTAATTGCTCTTTTTGAGTAAGAACTTGAAGTAAGTGCGCTGAGTTGTTTCGGTGCAGGCCAGTAGCTCAATTGGCAGAGCAGCGGTCTCCAAAACCGCAGGTTGGGGGTTCGATTCCCTCCTGGCCTGCCATTTTTTAACATCCGGATACATAAGCTGATTCCTATGGAGTCAAAAGCAGATCGTTCGACCAGTGGCTTCGATGCAGTAAAGTGGCTGGTTGTGTTTGTTCTGATTGCCATCGGTGTCGTTGGTAATCAGTATTTTAGTGCCGAGTCACTGCTGTATCGGGTGCTGGCTCTCGTAGCTCTTGCTCTGGTCGCTGCTTTTGTAGCGCTCCAAACCGAGCGTGGTCGGCGTTTTGCGACCCTGCTCAAGGAAGCCAGGGTTGAAATCCGGAAGGTCGTATGGCCCACCAGGCCGGAGCTGATCCAGACTACAGCCATTGTTGTTGTGTTTGTGTTGGTTGTGGCGTTGATGCTGTGGGGTATGGATTCGTTGATCAGTTGGCTGGTCTCCGGAGTTATCGGGTAATCAGGAGTGTGCAATGGCTAAGCGCTGGTACGTCGTTCATGCGTATTCCGGCTTTGAGAAGCACGTGATGCGCACTCTTATGGAGCGTATTGCTCTCGAAGGCATGGAAGACAGGTTCGGCGAGATTCTTGTGCCGACGGAAGAAGTCGTCGAGATGCGTGACGGGAAAAAGCGCAAGAGTGAGCGCAAGTTTTATCCCGGATACGTTCTGGTGCAGATGGAAATGGATGACGCCACCTGGCACCTGGTGAAGAATACGCCCAGGGTTCTTGGTTTCATTGGCGGCACCAAGGACAAGCCGGCGCCGATTACAGAAAAAGAGGCCGAGGCGATTCTCCGTCGTGTTGAGAGTGGAGTGGATCAGCCCAAGCCCAAGACTCTGTTTGAGCCCGGTGAGATTGTTCGCGTCACTGAAGGTCCGTTCGCAGACTTCAATGGCGTTGTTGAAGAAGTTGACTACGACAAGAGTCGGGTCAAGGTTGCTGTGTTGATTTTCGGTCGTTCAACTCCGGTAGAGCTGGAGTTCGGGCAGGTCGAAAAAGACTGATTGGCAGCCTTACATGCTGAAAGCTCGCGCGCTATGGCGACGCGGGCTTTTTGTGTCTGCTACTGGCAGTTGTAAAAACAGGGGAGCCGAAAGGCGTTCGCACCCACAGGAGAAAGATCATGGCTAAGAAGATTGACGCGTATATCAAGCTTCAGGTTGCTGCCGGCAAGGCCAACCCGAGCCCCCCCGTTGGTCCTGCACTGGGTCAGCGCGGCGTAAACATCATGGAGTTCTGTAAGGCGTTCAACGCCCAGACTCAGGATATGGAGCCGGGCCTGCCGATTCCTACGGTTATTACCGTATACAGTGATCGCAGCTTTACCTTTATCACCAAAACTCCGCCTGCACCGGTGCTGCTCAAGAAAGCAGCCGGCATCAAGAGTGGTTCTGGTCGTCCGAACACCGACAAAGTCGGCACGGTTACCCGTGACCAGCTGGAAGAAATCGCCAGAACCAAGGAGCCGGATCTGACTGCAGCTGATATGGATGCTGCGGTACGTACCATTGCCGGAACCGCCCGTAGCATGGGCCTGAACGTGGAGGGCCTGTAACATGGCAAAGCTTAGCAAGCGTCAGAAACTGATTCGTGAAAAAGTGGATTCCGCCCGCGCCTATTCGGTCGACGAGGCAGTATCACTGCTGGTTGAACTGGGCGAGACCGTCAAGTTCAAGGAATCTGTAGACGTCGCCGTCAACCTCGGCGTGGATGCCCGTAAATCGGACCAGGTGGTGCGTAGCAGCACGGTTCTGCCTCACGGTACTGGTAAAACGGTTCGTGTAGCAGTCTTCACCCAGGGTGCCAACGCTGAGAAGGCGACTGCAGCCGGTGCCGACATCGTCGGTATGGACGATCTGGCGGAAGAAGTTAAAAAAGGCAACATGGATTTCGACGTGGTTATCGCCACTCCGGACGCCATGCGTGTTGTTGGTCAGCTGGGCCAGATCCTTGGTCCCCGCGGCCTGATGCCGAACCCGAAAGTCGGCACTGTTACCCCGGACGTTGAGACCGCCGTAAAGAACGCCAAGGCAGGTCAGGTTCGTTACCGTACAGACAAGAACGGTATCATCCATGCTCCGATGGGTAACGTGGAATTCTCTGCGCAGAACATCAAGGAAAATATTGAAGCTCTGATCGCAGACCTGAAAAAGGCCAAGCCCTCATCCTCGAAAGGTGTTTACCTCAAGAAGGTAACCCTGTCGTCGACGATGGGTCCTGGTCTGACTATCGACCAGAGTGCTCTGAACGTCTGAGCATCTGGCGGTAGTTACTTTGTAGTCTGGGCGGAAGCCAAGGCTGTCAAAGACCGCAGGCCCCTGAAGCACTCTTTCTTCTGAGAGAGCGACTATACGGGTTAAAGCAACGCCTGCGCAGACGGTGTGAAGACGTTCTCTCTGAACCCAAACACCGTTGGGAGCCCCGCGAGGGGTATATGTGGGTTTGCCGGGATATCCCCGGCGAAATCGAGGAGAAATCCAGTGGCAATTAGACTCGAAGACAAGAAAGCGATCGTCGCTGAAGTCAACGAGACTGCCGGTGGTGCTCTGTCTGTTGTTATGGCTGACTACCGTGGTGTCACTTCCGGTGACATGACGGCTCTGCGAGCGAAAGCGCGTGCCGAGAACGTTCTTCTGAAGGTTGTTCGTAACAACCTGGCGAAGATCGCGATCCGCGGTACCGAGTTCGAGTGCATTGATGAGGCATTGGTCGGCCCGACAATTCTGGCGTTCTCAATGGAAGATCCGGGTGCGGCTGCACGCCTGCTGAAGGATTTTGCCAAAGAGAAAGAGGCATTCGAGATCAAGGGCCTGGCCGTCGGCGGTGAGCTGATGGGCGCAGACCAGATCGATCGCCTTGCCAAGCTGCCGACACGCCACGAGGCGTTGACGATGCTGGCCGCAGTAACACAGGCACCAATCACCAAGCTGGCGCGGACACTGAACGAAGTACCAACCAAAGTGACCCGTGCTGTAGCGGCAGTTCGAGACCAGAAGCAAGAAGCTGCTTGATTCTGTTGAACACCATTTTTATATTTTTGGGAGAAAGTCATGGCTCTGTCTAACGAAGACATTTTGAACGCAATTGCTGAAATGAGCGTAATGGACGTTGTTGCGCTGGTTGAAGCAATGGAAGAGAAATTCGGTGTATCTGCGGCTGCCGCCGTAGCTGCTGCTCCTGCGGCTGCTGCTGCCGGTGAAGCTGTTGAAGAGCAGACCGAATTTGACGTTGTTCTTACCGGTCCTGGTGAGAAGAAAGTAAACGTAATCAAGGCCGTTCGTGAACTGACTGGCCTGGGTCTGAAAGAAGCCAAGGAAATGGTCGACAGCGCTCCTTCCGTTATCAAGGAAGCGGCTAGCAAAGACGACGCTGACGCAGCCAAGAAGAAGCTTGAGGAAGCAGGCGCTTCTGTTGAGCTTAAGTAAGAGTTGGCTGTTGATCGAAACCGTGCGTTAAGCATGGACAGGCTGGTGGCCGTGTGCCACCGGCCTTTTTCTGTTGTATACGCTATAGACTCTGAACGCCGATCTTGTGGTGCTGTCAGAATCTATAACCTACAGCGAGAGTCTTGTTCAAGACGGCGCAGTAAGCCGAGCAAATCGGCCCCGAAGCATGAAAATGGTTGCTTCTTGATACCAGGTATCAGGTCTAAAGCTGGGGAATGCAGATGACTTACTCCTATACAGAGAAAAAGCGGATTCGCAAAGATTTTAGTAAATTGCCGTCCGTGATGGATGTCCCCTATCTGCTGTCTATACAGCTGGATTCGTTCCGGGACTTCCTCCAAAGTGAAGCCGCACCCGAAAATCGTCGGGAAACCGGTCTCCACGCAGCATTCAAATCCGTATTCCCGATTGTCAGTTATTCTGGCAACGCCGCACTCGAATACGTGAGTTACCGCATCGGCGAGCCGGTATTTGACGTCAAGGAATGCCAGCTTAGGGGCGTAACCTACGCAGCACCGCTGCGGGTTAAAGTAAGACTTATCATTTATGATAAGGAATCGTCCAACAAGGCGATCAAGGATATCAAAGAGCAGGAAGTCTACATGGGCGAAATGCCCCTGATGACCGAGAACGGTACCTTCGTTATCAACGGTACCGAGCGGGTTATCGTTTCCCAGCTCCACCGTTCACCGGGTGTGTTCTTCGATCATGACAAGGGCAAAACCCACTCGTCAGGCAAGCTGCTGTATTCGGCGCGGGTCATTCCTTACCGTGGTTCCTGGCTGGACTTCGAGTTCGATGCCAAGGACTCGGTGTTCGTCCGTATTGACCGTCGCCGGAAGCTGCCTGCGTCTATTCTCCTGCGCGCTCTGGGGTATAACTCCGAGCAAATGCTGGAGATGTTCTTCGATACCAGTAAATTCAGTATCGGCCCCGAAGTCTGCAAGCTGGAGCTGGTTCCCAGCCGCCTGCGCGGTGATATCGCAACGTTCGATATCAAGGACAAGAAAGGCGCGGTCATTGTCGAGGAAGGCCGCCGGATTACCGCTCGTCACATCAAACAGCTTGAAAAGGCTGGCCTGACCGAGCTGGAAGTTCCGACGGAGTATCTCTACGGCCGTGTATTGTCGAAGGACATGGTTGATACCAAGTCCGGAGAGATTCTGGTTGAGTGTAATACTGAACTGACGGAAGAAATTGTCACCAAAATCCTGGATTCCGGTGTTACAGACATTGAAACCCTGTACACCAACGATCTGGATTGTGGTCCGTTCATGTCGGACACGCTGCGCATCGACCCGACCCGCACGCCGCTTGAGGCGCTGGTCGAGATCTATCGCATGATGCGCCCGGGCGAGCCGCCCACCAAGGAATCGGCAGAGAACCTGTTCAATAACCTGTTCTTCTCGGAAGAGCGGTATGACCTGTCCTCCGTTGGTCGGATGAAGCTGAACCGTCGTCTGCGCCGTGAAGAAAGCACCGGTGAGGGCACGCTGACCCACGACGACATCATCGACGTCCTCAAGACGCTGATTGATATTCGTAATGGCCAGGGCAATGTCGATGACATCGATAACCTGGGTAACCGTCGCGTTCGTTGTGTAGGCGAAATGGCGGAAAACCAGTTCCGTGTTGGTCTGGTGCGTGTTGAGCGCGCAGTCCGTGAGCGTCTGAGCCTGGCGGAGAGCGAAGGCCTGATGCCTCAGGACCTGATCAACGCCAAGCCGGTTGCGGCGGCGGTGAAAGAGTTCTTTGGCTCCAGCCAGTTGTCCCAGTTCATGGATCAGAACAATCCGTTGTCGGAAGTGACTCACAAGCGCCGTATTTCGGCTCTTGGTCCTGGCGGTCTGACCCGCGAGCGTGCCGGTTTCGAGGTTCGTGACGTACACCCGACCCATTACGGGCGTGTGTGTCCTATCGAGACACCGGAAGGCCCGAACATCGGTCTGATCAACTCGCTGGCTACCTACGCCCGCTCCAACTCCTACGGTTTCCTTGAGAGCCCGTACCGGAAGGTTGTGGACGGTCTGGTTACCGATGAGGTGGTTTATCTCTCTGCCATTGAAGAGAGCAACTTCATCATCGCCCAGGCCAGTGCGGCAATGGACGAGAACAAGCGTCTGTCTGATGAGCTGGTAACCGTTCGTCACCAGAACGAGTTTACCGTTACGCCGCCGGAGAACGTCAATTTCATGGACGTGTCTCCGCGCCAGGTGGTTTCGGTGGCCGCGTCATTGATTCCGTTCCTTGAGCACGATGACGCCAACCGCGCATTGATGGGTTCCAACATGCAGCGCCAGGCTGTTCCGACCCTGCGTTCAGAGGTGCCTCTGGTAGGTACCGGTGTTGAGCGTACCGTGGCCCAGGACTCCGGTGTTTGTGTGACGGCCCGTCGTGGCGGTGTGATTGAAAGCGTCGACGCGGCACGCATCGTGGTGCGAGTCAACGACGACGAGACCGAAGCCGGTGATGCTGGTGTGGATATCTATAACCTCACCAAGTACACCCGCTCAAACCAGAACACCTGTATCAATCAGCGCTCCATCGTCAATCAGGGCGACGAAATTGCCCGTGGCGACGTGCTGGCTGATGGTCCTTCTGTGGATCTGGGTGAGCTGGCGCTGGGGCAGAATATGCGTATCGCGTTCATGCCCTGGAACGGTTACAACTTTGAGGACTCCATCCTTATTTCCGAGAAAGTGGTCCAGGAAGATCGCCTGACCACCATCCACATTCAGGAACTGACCTGTGTGGCCCGGGATACCAAACTGGGTAGCGAAGAAATCACTGCGGATATTCCGAACGTTGGTGAAAGCGCGCTGTCCAAGCTGGACGAGTCCGGTATTGTCTATATTGGCGCAGAAGTGGGCGCAGGTGACATTCTGGTAGGCAAGGTGACGCCGAAAGGTGAAACCCAGCTGACGCCAGAGGAGAAGCTTCTGAGGGCCATCTTCGGTGAGAAGGCATCGGACGTTAAGGATACGTCCTCACGTGTACCTACCGGTACCCGTGGCACGGTTATTGACGTTCAGGTCTTTACCCGTGACGGCATCGAAAAGGACACGCGTGCCCAGGCCATCGAGAAGGAGCAGCTGGACGAGTACCGCAAGGACCTGAAAGACGAGTACCGTATTGTTGAAGGTGCCACCTTCGAGCGGCTGACCAATGCCCTGAAAGGGCAGGAAGTCATCAGCGGCCCGGGCCTCAAGAAAGGCGCCAAGCTTGACGAGTCATACCTGGCAGAGCTGCCGCGTGACGACTGGTTCAAGCTGCGGATGAAAGACGAGGCTTTGAACGAGCTGCTGGAGAAATCCGAGCAGGGCCTGGAAGATCGCAAGAAGGATCACGAAGCGCGCTTTGATGACAAGAAAGGCAAGCTTCAGCAAGGCGATGATCTTGCTCCGGGTGTTCTCAAGATCGTCAAGGTGTACCTCGCGATCAAGCGTCGGATTCAGCCGGGTGACAAGATGGCCGGCCGTCATGGTAACAAAGGTGTTATCTCTGCGGTCATGCCGATCGAGGACATGCCTTACGACGAGTACGGCAATACTGTTGATATCGTGCTGAACCCCCTGGGTGTTCCGTCGCGTATGAACGTGGGTCAGGTTCTTGAGACTCACCTGGGTGCCGCCGCCAAGGGGCTGGGTGAGCGCATCAGCCGGATGCTGGATGAGCAGCGCAAGATTGCTGAACTCCGCAGCCTGCTGGACGAGATCTACAACCACTCGGACGAGGTCACACAGGTTGACCTGGATTCGCTGAGCGACAAGGAGATCCTGGCGCTGGCCAACAACCTGCGCACGGGTGTTCCCATGGCAACGCCGGTATTCGACGGTGCCAAGGAAGCGGAGGTCAAGCGGATGCTTGAGCTGGCAGGTCTTAGTACCACTGGCCAGACTGTGCTGTATGACGGCCGTACCGGCGACGAGTTTGACCGTCCGGTAACGGTTGGCTACATGTATATCCTCAAGCTGAACCACCTGATCGACGACAAGATGCACGCTCGTTCCACCGGTTCGTACAGCCTGGTTACCCAGCAGCCGCTGGGTGGTAAGGCGCAGTTCGGTGGTCAGCGCTTCGGTGAGATGGAAGTGTGGGCCCTCGAGGCTTACGGTGCGGCGTATACGCTGCAGGAAATGCTTACCGTGAAGTCTGATGATGTGAATGGTCGGACCAAGATGTACAAGAACATTGTCGATGGCGATCATCGTATGGAGCCGGGCATGCCCGAGTCCTTTAATGTTCTGGTCAAGGAAATCCGCTCGCTGGGTATCGACATCGAGCTGGAATCCGACTGAGCCGAATTGTTTTTGGCAGCGTGAGCGGGTACCGGTCGGTACCCGCCCGAGAATAACGCCATCCGGAGCTGTTACTGATGAAAGATTTGCTGAATCTTCTCAAAAACCAGAACCAGAAGCAGGAATTTGACGCCATCCGTATTGGGCTGGCGTCTCCTGACATGATCCGTTCATGGTCTTTTGGTGAGGTCAAAAAGCCTGAGACCATCAACTACCGTACGTTCAAACCTGAGCGTGACGGTCTTTTCTGTGCCAAGATCTTCGGCCCGATCAAGGATTACGAGTGCCTTTGCGGCAAGTACAAGCGCCTCAAGCACCGTGGTGTCATCTGCGAGAAGTGTGGTGTTGAAGTGGCACTGGCCAGTGTGCGCCGTGAGCGCATGGGTCATATCGAGCTTGCCAGCCCGGTCGCCCATATCTGGTTCCTGAAATCACTGCCGTCCCGCATCGGTCTGATGCTGGACATGACCCTGCGCGATATTGAACGGGTTCTTTATTTCGAATCGTTCATTGTTATCGAGCCGGGCATGACGACCCTTGAGAAAGGGCAGCTGCTGAACGACGAGCAGTACTACGAAGCGCTGGAAGAGTTCGGCGACGAGTTCGACGCCCGCATGGGTGCCGAAGCCGTCCAGGAACTGCTGGAAGGTATTGATCTGCAGGCCGAGGTTGAAGCCCTGCGGGAAGAGATTCCCCAGACCAACTCAGAAACCAAGATCAAGAAATTCAGCAAGCGCCTGAAAATTCTCGAGGCCTTCCTGTACTCCGGTAACAAGCCGGGCGACATGGTCATGACCGTGCTGCCGGTTCTGCCGCCGGATCTGCGTCCGCTGGTACCGTTGGACGGTGGCCGTTTCGCCACTTCCGACCTGAACGATCTGTACCGTCGGGTGATCAACCGGAACAACCGTCTCAAGCGCCTGCTGGAGCTCAATGCTCCGGATATCATTGTGCGTAACGAGAAGCGGATGCTGCAGGAAGCCGTGGACGCACTGCTGGACAACGGCCGTCGTGGTCGCGCCATTACCGGCACCAACAAGCGCCCGCTGAAGTCCCTGGCAGACATGATCAAGGGTAAGCAGGGTCGCTTCCGTCAGAACCTGCTCGGTAAGCGAGTGGATTACTCCGGTCGTTCGGTGATCGTGGTAGGTCCCTACCTGCGCCTGCACCAGTGCGGTCTTCCCAAGAAGATGGCGCTGGAACTGTTCAAGCCGTTTATTTTCTCCAAGCTGGAGCACCGTGGTCTGGCGACCACTATCAAGGCCGCCAAGAAAATGGTCGAGCGCGAGGAAGGCGTGGTCTGGGATATCCTGGACGAGGTCATCCGCGAGCATCCGATCATGCTCAACCGGGCACCCACGCTTCACCGTCTGGGTATCCAGGCGTTCGAGCCGGTATTGATTGAAGGTAAAGCGATCCAGCTGCACCCGCTGGTGTGCGCGGCCTACAACGCCGACTTCGACGGTGACCAGATGGCGGTCCACGTACCGCTGACCCTGGAAGCCCAGCTCGAAGCCCGTGCGTTGATGATGTCCACCAACAACGTGTTGTCGCCGGCTAACGGCGAGCCGATCATCGTGCCGTCTCAGGACGTGGTACTGGGTCTTTACTACATGACCCGTGACCGCAAGAGTGCGCTTGGTGAAGGCATGGTGTTTGCCGATGTCAAAGAGGCGCACCGCGCCTATGGCGCCGGCAAGGTGGATCTTCAGGCCATGGTCAAGGTCCGCGTTAAAGAAGTGACCTATGACGAAAACGGCGAGAAGATTGAAGTGCTCAAGATCGTGGAAACCACGGTCGGCCGTGCACTGCTGTTTGATATCGTGCCTGACGGCCTGTCCTACGACATCGTCAACAAGCCGATGGTCAAAAAGGCGATCTCCAACCTGATCAACACCTGTTACCGCGATGCGGGTCTGAAAGACACCGTGATTTTTGCGGATCAGCTGATGTACATGGGCTATCACTTCGCGACGGTTTCAGGGATTTCAATCGGCTTTAATGACTTCGAGATCCCTCCAGAGAAGTACGAGCTGGTAGATGCGGCATCGGAAGAAGTTAAGGACATCGAAACCCAGTACGCGTCCGGTCTGCTGACCCAGGGCGAGAAGTACAACAAGGTTATCGATATCTGGTCCCGCGCCAACGACAAAGTGTCCAAGGCGATGATGGACCGTCTGTCCCAGGAACAGGTTATCGGTCCTGACGGCAAGCCTGTGAAGGGTGAGAACGGCGAAGATCTGATGCAGGAGTCGTTCAACTCCGTTTATATGATGGCCGACTCTGGTGCACGGGGTTCCCCCGCCCAGATTCGTCAGCTGGCTGGTATGCGTGGTCTGATGGCCAAGCCGGACGGCTCGATCATTGAAACCCCGATCACCGCGAATTTCCGTGAAGGTCTGAACGTACTTCAGTACTTCATCTCCACCCACGGTGCCCGTAAGGGTCTGGCGGATACGGCGCTTAAGACTGCGAACTCAGGTTACCTGACTCGCCGCCTCGTGGATGTTTCCCAGGATCTGGTCGTTACCGAAGAAGACTGTGGTACCGAGGAAGGCCTGCTGATGACGCCGCACATCGAAGGCGGCGACGTGGTTGTACCTCTGGGTGATCGTGTGCTCGGCCGTGTCACCGCACGCGCTGCGTTCACGCCTACCGACAAGGACAATGCCATTGTTGAATCCGGCGTATTGCTGGATGAGAAAGCGGTTGAGTCACTTGAGCGTGCTGGTGTGGACGAGGTCTGGGTTCGCTCTGCGATTACCTGTGAGACCCGCCACGGCATCTGTTCCAAGTGCTACGGTCGTGACCTTGCGCGGGGCCATCAGGTCAACGTTGGGGAGGCCGTCGGTGTTATCGCGGCACAATCCATCGGTGAGCCTGGTACCCAGCTGACCATGCGTACGTTCCACATTGGTGGTGCGGCGAGCCGGGCCTCCGCGGTCGACAATATCCAGGTCAAGCACGGCGGCACCGTTCGCCTGCACAATCTGAAGTCCATCGAGAAGAGCGACGGCACGCTGGTAGTGATCTCCCGCTCCTCTGCGCTGGCGATTGCTGATGAGCAGGGCCGTGAGCGTGAGTGGTACAAGCTTCCCTATGGCGCAGTGCTGTCGGTCAAGCATGGTGACACGGTAGAAGCCGGCGTCGCGGTTGCCAAGTGGGATCCGCACACTCACCCGATCATTGCTGAGGCAGAAGGTACCGTCCGGTTCGTCAACATGGATCAGGGCATTACCGTCCGCACCCAGACAGACGAGCTGACCGGTCTGTCCACGATGGAAGTGATCGATCCCAAGGAGCGTCCTGCGGCTGGCAAGGACATCCGTCCCGCCGTTCAGCTGATCGACGAGCAGGGTAATGACGTCGAGCTGCCAGGTGGCGGTACGGCAATCTTCTTCCTGCCAGCCAATGCGCTGGTGACCATGGCCAACGGTGCCAGGGTCGAACTGGGTGATGTGGTTGCACGTATTCCGCAGGCAAGCTCGAAGACCCGGGATATTACCGGTGGTCTGCCACGGGTTGCTGACCTGTTCGAAGCCCGTCGTCCGAAAGAATCCTCGATCCTGGCGGAAGTCAGTGGTGTGGTTTCATTCGGCAAGGAAACCAAGGGCAAGAAGCGCCTGGTCATTACGCCGAAGGATGCCGACCCCTATGAGGTTCTGATCCCGAAGCATCGCCAGATGAACGTGTTCGAGGGTGAGACAGTCGAGAAGGGTGAGGTTATCTCTGATGGCCCGTCTAACCCGCACGATATTCTGCGCCTGCTGGGTGTAGTGGCGTTGGCGAAGTACATTACCAACGAGATCCAGGACGTGTACCGCCTGCAAGGCGTTGTCATCAATGACAAGCACATCGAGGTTATTGTGCGTCAGATGCTGCGCAAGGTCGAGATTACCGACGCCGGCGATACCAGTCTGCTGGGTGGTGATCAGGTTGAGATCACTCAGTTCATGGAAGAGAACGAGAAAGCAGAAGCGGCCGACAAGGAGCCCGCAAGGTGCGATCGTCTGTTGCTGGGTATCACCAAGGCATCTCTGGCGACAGAGTCCTTCATTTCTGCGGCATCGTTCCAGGAAACCACGCGGGTTCTGACCGAAGGCGCCGTTACCGGCAAGCGGGATTACCTCCGCGGCCTGAAGGAAAACGTGGTGGTGGGTCGCCTGATTCCGGCTGGTACCGGTCTCGCCTACCACGCAGAGCGCAAGCGTAAGCGTGAACTGGAAGCGCAGGGCGTAACCGCAGCGGATGTGGAAGAAGCCCTGAGTGCCGAGCTGAACCGCGAAAGCTGAGTTGGCCGGCATCGCCACCCGCCGGTAGTTACGTACGCCGCGGGTGGTTAAAAAGAGATCAGTCATCTTGACTGTTAGGGGGCGCAGGCTTACACTTGCGACCCTCAAATTTTACCCCCGCTAGTCGGGGGTAAGTTTCATTGATACGGTTTTTTGGAGTTTGCTTACATGGCAACGATTAATCAGTTGGTGCGTAAGCCTCGTAAACGCAAAGCGGCCAAGAGCGACGTTCCTGCTCTGCAGGCTTGTCCGCAGCGCCGTGGTGTGTGCACTCGTGTATATACCACAACGCCGAAGAAGCCGAACTCAGCACTGCGTAAAGTGTGCCGTGTTCGTCTGACCAACGGCTTCGAGGTTTCCTCATACATTGGCGGTGAAGGTCACAACCTTCAGGAGCACAGTGTAGTGCTTATCCGTGGCGGTCGAGTAAAAGACCTTCCGGGTGTGCGTTATCACACTGTTCGCGGAACGCTGGACACCCAGGGTGTGCAGAACCGTAAGCAGGGCCGCTCCAAGTACGGTGCAAAACGACCCAAGTCCTGATGTCCCACGCGGGTGTCTTTTATCGTTGCTACGTAGAACGGTGAGAGTAAGGCTGAGTAGCTGATGCTATCTCAGGGGTTCCTGAAGACCTTTTAACAGATAAGGGCTTATCGATGCCTAGAAGAAGAGTTGCAGCAAAACGGGAAATTATCCCGGATCCCAAATTCGGCAGTGCACGTCTGGCCAAGTTCATCAACCATGTGATGGAAAGTGGCAAGAAGGGTGTTGCAGAGCGCATTGTTTATGGCGCGCTCGATATCGTTGCCGACAAGTCGAAGGAAGAGCCGGTCGAAATGTTCGAGAAGGCCCTGGAGAACATCCAGCCGATGGTTGAGGTTAAATCCCGTCGCGTGGGTGGTGCTACTTACCAGGTGCCTGTAGAAGTACGGCCTTCCCGTCAGCACGCGCTGGCCATGCGCTGGCTCGTAGAATATTCACGGAAACGTGGTGAAAAGTCCATGGCTCAGCGTCTGGCAGGTGAAATCCTGGATGCCGCTGATAGCAAAGGCTCCGCTGTTAAGAAACGCGAAGACGTTCATCGCATGGCAGAAGCCAACAAGGCGTTCTCTCACTTCCGTTTTTAATCAGCCGAGGTTTATACAGTGGCACGTAAGACTCCGATCAAGAGATACAGAAATATTGGTATTGTCGCGCACGTTGATGCGGGCAAAACCACAACCACCGAGCGGGTCCTGTTCTATACAGGTATTTCCCACAAGATCGGTGAGGTTCACGATGGTGCAGCCACCATGGACTGGATGGAGCAGGAGCAGGAGCGTGGTATTACCATCACGTCTGCTGCAACTACCTGTTTCTGGCAGGGCATGGACAAGCAGTATCCTGAGCACCGCATTAACATCATCGACACCCCGGGTCACGTAGACTTCACCATCGAAGTGGAGCGTTCCCTGCGCGTGCTCGACGGCGCGGTTGTGGTGTTCTGTGGTTCTTCAGGTGTTGAGCCGCAGTCCGAGACTGTCTGGCGTCAGGCTAACAAGTACGAAGTGCCCCGCATGGTGTTCGTCAACAAGATGGATCGTGCCGGCGCCAACTTCCTGCGTGTGGTGGAGCAGATCAAGAAGCGTCTGGGCGCAAACGCTGTTCCGGTCCAGTTGCCGATTGGTTCTGAAGAGAACTTCGCCGGTGTTATCGATCTGATCCGTAACAAGGCGATCTACTGGAACGAAGATGACGCTGGTGCAACCTATGACGAGCGTGATGTTCCGGCGGAAATGACTGGGGAAGTGGCCAAGTACCGCGAAGAAATGATGGAAGCGGCTGCGGAAGCGAACGAAGAGCTGATGGAGCGCTACCTTGAAGAAGGCGAGCTGAACATCGACGACATTAAGAAAGGCCTGCGTATGCGTACGCTTGCCAACGAAATTGTCGTTGCGACCTGTGGCTCTGCGTTTAAGAACAAGGGTGTTCAGGCGGTACTGGATTCTGTTATCGAATTTCTGCCTGCTCCAGACGAAGTCAAGGCGATCCGTGGTGAAGTCGATGAAGATGGCACCGAAGAAACTCGTCAGGCTGATGACGACGCTCCTTTCTCCGCCCTTGCGTTCAAGATCGCCACAGATCCGTTCGTTGGTACTCTTACGTTCTTCAGGGTTTACTCTGGCAAGCTTGAGTCTGGCAACGCGGTTTATAACTCCGTGAAAGGGAAGAAAGAGCGCGTCGGTCGTATGGTGCAGATGCACTCCAAAGAGCGTCAGGAAATCAAAGAAGTACTGGCCGGCGACATTGCCGCTGCTATCGGCCTGAAGAACGTGACAACTGGCGATACTCTGTGTGACGAGAACCACAAGATCATTCTCGAGCGCATGGAGTTTCCGGATCCTGTCATCTCTGTGGCCGTTGAGCCCAAGTCCAAGGCTGATCAAGAGAAGATGGGTATCGCCCTTGGTAAGCTGGCGCAGGAAGATCCGTCTTTCCAGGTTCGCACCGACGAAGAGTCTGGCCAGACGATCATTTCTGGTATGGGTGAGCTTCACCTGGACATCATCGTTGACCGCATGCGTCGCGAGTTCAAGGTGGAAGCAAACATTGGTAAGCCGCAGGTTGCTTACCGTGAGTGCATCCGTAAGAACGTGGATGTGGAAGGCAAGTTCGTACGTCAGTCTGGTGGTCGTGGTCAGTACGGTCACGTCAAGATCAAGCTTGAGCCGCTGCCTCTTGATGATGAAGATGGCGAGAACTTTATCTTCGTGAATGAAATCGTTGGTGGTGTCGTTCCCAAGGAATACATACCTGCTGTCCAGCAAGGCATTCAGGAGCAGATGCAGAACGGCTGTCTGGCCGGTTACCCGCTGCTGCGCATCAAGGCCACGCTGTACGATGGTTCTTACCACGACGTTGACTCCAATGAGATGGCCTTCAAGGTCGCCGGTTCCATGGCGATGAAGAAGGGCGCTCTG
Source organism: Marinobacter panjinensis (assembly GCF_005298175.1). Classification (NCBI taxonomy): domain Bacteria; kingdom Pseudomonadati; phylum Pseudomonadota; class Gammaproteobacteria; order Pseudomonadales; family Marinobacteraceae; genus Marinobacter; species Marinobacter panjinensis. The sequence continues at coordinate 179,154 of NZ_SZYH01000003.1, read as the reverse complement.
GAAGCCAGCCCAGCCCTTCTCGAGCCGATGATGAGGGTAGAGGTTGTTACCCCTGAAGATTACATGGGTGACGTAGTAGGCGACCTGAACCGTCGTCGCGGTCTCGTGCAGGGCATGGAAGACATTCCTGCTGGCAAGCAGATTCGTGCCGAGGTTCCGTTGTCGGAGATGTTCGGTTACGCCACCGATCTGCGTTCTGCAACGCAGGGTCGGGCGTCTTATGCGATGGAGTTCTCCCGCTATATGGAAGCTCCCTCGAACATTGCCGAAGCGATCATTAAAAAGGGTTGATCCCCAGGACTTAAGAAACAGGAAGAGGTGTAACCGTGTCTAAAGCAAAATTTGAGCGTAACAAGCCACACGTAAACGTGGGTACCATTGGTCACGTAGACCATGGCAAGACCACGCTGACAGCCGCGCTGACTCGTGTATGTCACGAAGTGTGGGGTACTGGTAGTGCAAGTGCATTCGATTCTATCGATAACGCGCCGGAAGAGAAGGCTCGTGGTATTACTATCGCGACTTCACACGTTGAATATGATTCACCGGCACGTCACTACGCCCACGTAGACTGCCCGGGCCACGCTGACTATGTGAAGAACATGATCACCGGTGCGGCGCAGATGGACGGTGCTATTCTGGTGTGTTCCGCAGCTGACGGCCCCATGCCGCAGACTCGCGAGCACATCCTGCTGTCCCGCCAGGTAGGCGTACCTTTCATCGTTGTGTTCCTGAACAAGGCGGACATGGTCGATGACGAGGAGCTGCTGGAGCTGGTCGAGATGGAAGTTCGCGAGCTGCTGAGCGCTTACGACTTCCCGGGCGACGACACGCCGATCGTGACCGGTTCCGCGCTGATGGCGCTGGAAGGCAAAGACGATAACGAAATGGGTACTACCGCTGTCAAGAAGCTGGTAGAAGCCCTGGACGAGTACATCCCGGATCCGGAGCGTGCGATTGATCAGCCGTTCCTGATGCCGATCGAGGACGTTTTCTCTATCTCCGGTCGTGGTACGGTTGTGACCGGTCGTGTCGAGCGTGGCGTTATCAAGGTTGGTGAAGAGATCGAGATTGTTGGTATCAAGGATACCGTCAAGACCGTTTGTACCGGCGTTGAGATGTTCCGTAAGCTGCTGGACGAGGGTCGTGCTGGTGAGAACGTGGGCGTACTGCTGCGTGGTACCAAGCGTGACGACGTTGAGCGTGGTCAGGTTCTGTGTAAGCCGGGCACCATCAAGCCGCACACCAAGTTTGAATGCGAAGTGTACGTGCTGAGCAAGGAAGAAGGTGGTCGTCATACGCCGTTCTTCAAGGGCTATCGTCCGCAGTTCTACTTCCGTACCACCGACGTCACAGGTTCCTGTGAGCTGCCGGAAGGTGTGGAGATGGTAATGCCGGGTGACAACGTCAAGATGAGTGTTACCCTGATCAACCCGATCGCCATGGAAGATGGCCTGCGCTTCGCGATTCGCGAAGGCGGCCGTACCGTTGGTGCCGGTGTGGTCTCCAAGATCCTCGAATAATTGATTCGAAAGGTCTGAGGAAAAAGGGGCTGTAACTCAGCCCCTTTTTCTGTTTCAGCCGCACAACCTGACCTGGCGGAGTCACTGCTGAACGCAGTTGACACTGCTGGGTATTATGCATACAATGCGGCTCCTTTTTTTGAAGGTCGGCTAACTAGTTAGTAGCTGCTACGAGTGGAGTTTGGGTGCATCATGCAAAGCCAAAAAATTCGAATCCGGTTGAAGGCGTTTGATTACCGCCTGATCGACCAGTCAACGCAGGAGATTGTCGATACCGCTAAGCGGACCGGCGCTCAAGTGCGTGGACCAATCCCTCTGCCGACGCGGAAGGAAAAGTACACCGTTCTGATTTCCCCGCACGTCAATAAAGACGCGCGCGATCAGTACGAGATTCGTACACACAAGCGTTTGCTGGACATCGTCGAGCCGACGGAAAAGACAGTAGACGCTTTGATGAAGCTGGATCTGGCAGCAGGTGTAGACGTTCAGATCAGCCTCGGCTAACCAAACGGTTAGTCTGTGTAACTGTCATAAGGCCATAGAGGGTGAGAGCCCCGTACACTTAAGAGGTGAAACATGGCAATTGGAATTGTCGGTCGCAAGGCCGGTATGACCCGTATTTTTACGGAAGACGGGCAGGCGCTGCCCGTAACGGTAATTGAGGTTGAGCCCAACCGCATTACCCAACTGAAAACTCTTGAAAGCGATGGCTATCGTGCGGTTCAGGTAACCGTTGGAAAGCGTCGTTCCTCACGTGTGACCAAAAGCGAAGCGGGCCATTACGCCAAAGCCGGAGTAGAGGCTGGTCGCGGTCTGTGGGAATTCCGCCTCGCCGATGGCGAAGGTGAAGATCTGGCAGCAGGCGGTGAAATCACTGCTTCCATCTTTGAAGATGGCCAGGTTGTGGATGCTATGGGCCAGTCCAAGGGTAAGGGTTTCCAGGGCGGTGTTAAGCGCTGGAACTTTGCCATGCAGGACGCCACACACGGTAACTCCCTTTCTCATCGTGCACCGGGTTCCATCGGTCAGAACCAGACTCCGGGCAAGGTATTCAAGGGCAAAAAGATGGCGGGCCAGATGGGCAATGCGCAGGTGACTGTGCAGAACCTGCAAGTCGTCCGTGTCGACGCCGAGCGCAACCTTCTGCTGATTCGTGGTGCCGTTCCGGGCGCGACTGGCGGAAATGTTGTCATCAAGCCTGCAGTTAAAGCCTGAGGAGCGGTGCGATGGAATTGACAATTACAGGTAGTGGCGAAGGAATTTCGGTTTCCGACGCTGCATTTGCCAAAGATTTTAACGAGTCTCTGGTTCACCAGGTGGTCACTGCTTATATGGCAGGCGCCCGTCAGGGAACCAAGGCTCAAAAGACGCGTTCCGAAGTCGCTGGTGGTGGCAAGAAGCCATGGCGCCAGAAGGGCACTGGTCGTGCCCGTGCCGGTACAATCCGTAGCCCGATCTGGCGCTCCGGTGGTGTGACTTTTGCTGCCAAGCCTCGTGGCTTTGAGCAGAAAGTTAACCGCAAGATGTACCGCGCAGCGATGCGCTCCATTTTTTCAGAGCTGGTTCGCCAGGAGCGTCTGGTCGTTGTTGACGACATTTCTGTCGACAGCCCCAAGACCAAGGCATTCACTGCCAAGTTGAAGGATATGGGTGTCACCAATGCACTGATTCTCTCCGAAAACGTTGAGCAGAATCTGCATCTGGCATCTCGCAACATTCCGCACGTTGACGTGCGTGATATTGCTGGTCTGGATCCGGTCAGCCTGGTTGCCTTCGAGAAGGTCGTTGTGACTGTTCCCGCTCTGAAGAAAATCGAGGAGATGCTGGGATGAATCAGGAACGTATTTACAAGATTCTTCTTGGGCCCCACGTATCAGAGAAAGCTTCTCTGGTAGCGGAAAGCGGTCAGGTGGTATTTCGTGTCGCCCCTGACGCAACCAAGCCCGAGATCAAGAAAGCCGTTGAGCAGCTGTTCAACGTCACCGTCGAAGGTGTTCAGGTTCTGAACCGTAAGGGTAAGCTCAAGCGTACCGTTCGCGGCTTCGGCAAGCGTACTGACATTCGTAAGGCTTATGTAAAGCTTGCGGACGGTCAGGACATTGATTTTCTGGATGTGGAATAAGGTAAAGGGGTCGTAAAATGCCGATCGTCAAAACCAAGCCAACATCTGCCGGCCGCCGTCACGTTGTTAAGCTCTTTAACCCTGATCTTCACAAGGGGCGCCCTTACGAGCCGTTGGTAGAAACATTAAGCAAATCGGGTGGACGCAACCATTTTGGTCGCATCACAACCCGTCATATCGGTGGTGGCCACAAGAAACACTACCGTGTAATCGACTTTAAGCGGACCAAAGATGGTATCCCGGCGACAATTGAGCGCCTGGAATACGATCCTAACCGCTCTGCGCACATTGCGCTGGTCAAGTACGCCGATGGCGAGCGCCGTTACATCATCGCTCCCAAAGGCATGCAGATCGGTGATCCTGTGCGCTCCGGCATCGACGCGCCGATTAAAGTAGGAAGCACGCTACCGCTCCGGAATATTCCGGTCGGTTCTGTGATTCACTGCGTCGAAATCAAGCCTGGCAAAGGTGCCCAGCTGGCTCGCTCCGCGGGCGCATCCGTACAGCTGGTTGCTCGGGAAGGGGCTTATGCCACCATCCGCCTGCGTTCAGGTGAAATGCGTAAGGTGCTTGTTGACTGTCGTGCAACGTTGGGCGAAGTGTCCAACAGCGAACACAGCCTCAAGCAGCTTGGTAAAGCGGGTGCATCACGTTGGCGCGGTAAACGTCCAACAGTACGTGGTGTTGCTATGAACCCAGTTGACCACCCACATGGTGGTGGTGAAGGGCGTACCTCTGGCGGGCGTCACCCGGTTACTCCGTGGGGTGTTCCGACCAAAGGGCATAAGACTCGTAAGAACAAACGTACTGACAAGATGATAGTACGTCGTCGTTCAGCCAAGTAAACGACTACATAGAGGTAAATGCTGTGCCACGTTCTTTAAAGAAAGGTCCTTTTATAGACCTGCATCTGTTGAAGAAGGTCGAGGCAGCTCTGGAAGCAAATGACAAGCGACCGATCAAAACCTGGTCTCGCCGGTCAACAGTGTTTCCGGAGATGGTAGGCCTGACCATTGCAGTTCACAACGGCAAGCAACACGTGCCGGTTTATGTTACCGAAGATATGGTCGGGCATAAGCTGGGTGAGTTCGCGGCAACGCGTACTTATCGTGGTCATGCGGCCGACAGGAAAGCTAAACGCTGATTGTGAGGTATTAGAAATGGAAGTAGCAGCCAAGTATAAGGGCGCTCGCCTCTCAGCTCAGAAAGCGCGTCTTGTCGCTGACCAAGTACGCGGCAAGGCTGTTGAGGACGCCCTGAACATTCTGACTTTCAGCCCTAAGAAGGCAGCGGTCATTCTCAAGAAAGCTCTTGAGTCTGCCATTGCCAACGCTGAGCACAACGAAGGTCTGGACGTAGATGATCTGCGGGTTTCCACTGTTATGGTGGATGAAGGTCCGACGCTCAAGCGAATCAAAGCTCGAGCCAAGGGGCGCGCTGACCGGATTTTCAAGCGCACCTGTCATATCACCGTCAAGGTCGCCGACAAGTAGGAGATGCTCAGATGGGTCATAAAGTAAATCCAACCGGCATGCGCCTGGGTGTGATCAAAGAGCACAACTCAGTGTGGTACGCCGAAAAAGCGGAATACGCAAACAACCTGTTGAACGATCTCCAGGTTCGCGAATTCCTCGACAAACGCCTGGTTAAGGCGTCTGTCAGCAAGATTGTGATCGAGCGCCCTGCTCAGAACGCCCGTATCACGATCCATACAGCCCGTCCCGGTATCGTTATCGGTAAGAAGGGTGAAGATGTTGACCGTCTGCGTCGCGAAGTCAGCGACATGATGGGTGTGCCTGTGCACATCAACATCGAAGAAGTCCGCAAGCCGGACCTGGATGCCCGCTTGGTCGCGCAGAACGTTGCCGGTCAGCTGGAGCGTCGTGTGATGTTCCGTCGCGCTATGAAGCGTGCGGTTCAGAACGCCATGCGCCAGGGTGCGAAAGGCATCAAGATCCAGGTTGGCGGTCGTCTCGGGGGTGCTGAAATTGCCCGTTCCGAGTGGTATCGCGAAGGTCGTGTACCGCTGCACACACTGCGTGCAGATATCGATTACTCGACCTACGAAGCGAAGACCACTTACGGCATTATCGGCGTCAAGGTATGGATCTTCAAAGGTGAGATTCTTGGTGGTATGGAGCAGGTCCGTGCCGACAAGAAAGCCTCTGGGAAGAAAGGTTCTAAGTAAAGGGGCACTCAAATGCTGCAACCAAAACGCACCAAATTTCGCAAGGTAATGAAAGGCCGTAACACCGGTCTTGCTCACCGTGCTAACAAGGTGAGCTTCGGTGAATACGGATTGAAGGCGACGACCCGTGGGCGTATAACTGCGCGCCAGATCGAAGCAGCGCGTCGTACCATGACTCGTCGCATCAAGCGGGGCGGTAAGATCTGGATCCGGATTTTCCCGGACAAGCCGATCTCCAGCAAGCCGCTGGAAGTACGAATGGGTAAAGGTAAGGGTTCTGTCGAGTATTGGGTGGCTGAGATTCAGCCTGGCCGGATGCTTTATGAGATGGAAGGCGTCTCCGAGGAAATCGCTCGCGATGCATTCACTCTTGCTGCTGCCAAGCTGCCCGTACAGACCACCTTTGTTACGAGGACGGTGATGTGATGAAAGCAACAGAGCTGCGTGACAAGTCAGTCGAGGAGCTGAACAAAGAGCTGATCGACCTCCTGAAGGAGCAGTTCAACCTGCGCATGCGTAAGGCGACAGGTCAGCTGAATCAGTCTCATCTTCTTCCGAAGGTGAAGCGTGACATTGCTCGCGTGAAAACGGTTATGAATGAAAAGGCAGGACAGTAACATGACTGAAGCTACCCAAACTGCCAGAACCCTGAGCGGCAAGGTCGTGAGCAACAAAATGGAGAAATCCATTGTGGTTCTGGTTGAGCGCCAGGTTAAGCATCCTCTGTACGGTAAGTACATGAAGCGCTCATCCAAAATTCACGCTCACGACGAGAGCAATCAGTGCAACATCGGTGACACCGTTACAATCCAGGAAACCCGCCCGGTCTCTAAGACCAAAAGCTGGGCTCTGGTGGAAGTCACCGAACGCGCATCGAAGGTGTAACTCGCCCGGACGGTGAGTCTTGTCGTAACGGCAAAGTGGTTTCTGCTGGAGAACAACCATGATTCAGACTCAAACAATGCTTGAAGTCGCGGACAACAGTGGTGCACGTCAGGTTATGTGCATCAAGGTCCTGGGCGGTTCACATAGGCGTTACGCCAGCGTTGGGGATATCATCAAGGTAACCGTCAAGGAAGCCATCCCCCGCGGTAAAGTGAAAAAAGGCCAGGTCCTGAAAGCTGTCGTTGTACGTACCCGTAAAGGTGTACGTCGTCCCGACGGGTCGCTTATTCGTTTCGACGGAAATGCGGCAGTACTTCTGAACAATCAGGACGCACCAATTGGTACCCGTATCTTCGGACCGGTTACCCGTGAACTGCGCAATGAGAAGTTCATGAAAATTATTTCACTGGCACCCGAAGTACTTTAAGGACCAGAGGCCGGTTATGAAAAAGATCAAACGAGATGACGAAGTAATCGTCACTACGGGGAAAGACCAAGGCAAACGTGGTAAAGTCCTGAAGGTTCAGGACGATGGCCGGGTTGTTGTTTCAGGGATCAATATGATCAAGAAGCACACCAAGCCAAACCCGATGTCGGGCACCCCAGGTGGCATCGTCGAAAAAGAAGCACCTATCCAGGCTTCCAACGTGGCTATTTTTAATCCGCAGACCGGCAAAGCCGATCGCGTAGGCTTCCAGATCAAGGAAGACGGCGCCAAGGTGCGGATTTTTAAGTCCACGAAAGAAGTCGTCGATAACCAGTAAGCGGTGGTGGTTACGATGCTTAACATGAAAGAGCAGTACAGTAAGGAAGTGGTACCCGCCCTGCAGAAAGAGTTCAGCTACAAGAACATTATGCAGGTGCCGCGTATCGAAAAGATCACCCTGAACATGGGTGTCGGCGAAGCGGTCGGTGACAAGAAGCTTATTGAAAATGCCGTGGCGGATCTTGAGCGCCTGGCTGGTCAGAAAGCGGTTGTTACCTTGGCACGTAAATCCGTTGCGGGTTTTAAAATCCGTGAAGGTTGGCCGATCGGTTGTAAAGTTACCCTGCGCGGTGAGCGCATGTGGGACTTCTTTGATCGTCTGGTTCACATTGCGGTACCCCGCATTCGTGACTTCCGCGGTCTGAATCCCAAGTCCTTTGATGGACGTGGTAACTACAGCATGGGCGTGCGTGAGCAGATCATTTTCCCCGAGATCGAGTACGACAGAGTCGACAAGATCCGTGGTCTTGACATCACCATTACCACCACAGCCGGTACCGACGATGAAGGTCGCGAACTGCTGAAAGCCTTTGGCTTTCCGTTCAAGAAATAAGGAACGAGTGTAATGGCTAAGGTTTCCATGAAGAACCGTGAGTTCAAGCGGGAAGCAACCGTCGCGAAATACGCGGCCAAGCGCGCTGAACTCAAGGGAATTATCAAAAACCCGAATTCCAGCGACGACGACCGTTGGAACGCACAGATGAAGCTGCAACAGCTTCCTCGCGATGCGTCTCCCTCGCGTCTTCGTAATCGTTGCCAGATTACAGGTCGTCCCCACGGCGTCCTGCGCAAGTTCAAGCTGTCACGTATCAAGTTGCGTGAAGCTGGCATGCGCGGTGATGTTCCGGGTCTGACCAAAGCAAGCTGGTAAGGCAGGTACTCTGACCGCAGGTCAGGTGCCCGTTGGTAAGCGGTGCGGCGCGCCGCTGCACAACTAAAAAGATCAGGAGTCTCATACCAATGAGTATGCAAGATACGCTTGCGGATATGTTTACCCGTATCCGTAATGCACAGATGGCACAAAAGGTCGATGTGGCCATGCCGTCTTCAAAGATGAAGATCTCCGTAGCCCAGGTCCTCAAGGACGAAGGTTACGTAGCCGATTTTTCCGTCTCAGCTGACGCGAAGCCCGAGTTGACCATTAGCCTCAAGTACTTCGGCGGTAAGCCGGTTATTGAGGAAATCAAAAGGGTCAGCCGTCCGAGTCTGCGCCAGTACAAGGGCGCTGGGGAACTGCCGAAAGTATCCGGCGGTCTGGGAGTCGCGATTGTCTCTACGTCCAGGGGCGTAATGACAGACCGCGCTGCACGTGCTGCCGGCGTGGGTGGCGAAGTCATCTGCACCGTATTTTAGGAGATACACATGTCCAGGGTTGCCAATAATCCTGTCGTGCTGCCTTCCGGTGTTGAGGTTAAGCTGAACGGACAGGAAATTAATGTGAAGGGGTCCAAGGGATCGCTTCAATTCACCATCCATAACGTGGTTGACGTAACGCAGGAAGAAAATGTCCTTCGCTTCGCCGCCCGTGATGGAGCCAAACAGTCCCGCGCTCTTGCTGGTACTACCCGCGCACTGGTCAACAATATGGTGACCGGTGTGACGACAGGCTTCGAGCGCAAGCTCGCGCTGACGGGCGTAGGCTACCGTGCCCAGGCGCAAGGTAAGAAGCTCAATCTGACACTGGGGTTTTCACACCCGGTCGAGTATGAGCTGCCCGAGGGGATTACCGCTGAAACTCCGTCCAATACGGAAGTTGTGATTCGCGGAATCGACAAGCAACAGGTTGGCCAGGTCGCTGCTGAGATCCGTTCATTCCGTCCGCCAGAGCCTTATAAAGGCAAGGGTGTTCGTTATGCGGATGAGCAGGTCAGACGCAAAGAAGCCAAGAAGAAATAAGGCGGGACTATGAGCGCGAATAACGAAAGATTGCGTCGCGCACGCAAAGTGCGCATGAAGATCCGTAAGTTGGGTACCAACCGCCTGTGTGTACATCGTACACCGCGGCACATGTATGCCCAGGTTACGACTGCAGACGGCAGCAAGGTGCTGGCGACTGCCTCCACGTTGGATAAGGACCTGCGCCAGGGTGCAACCGGTAACGTGGACGCTGCCAAAAAGGTCGGTCAGCTGATTGCTGAGCGTGCCAAGGCAGCAGGTGTAGAGCAGGTCGCTTTTGACCGCTCCGGTTACCGTTATCATGGTCGCGTTCAGGCTCTGGCCGACGCAGCCCGTGAAGCTGGCTTGCAATTCTAAGAGGTGGAGAAGATGAGCGTTAACGAACAGAAGGCGCCTGAGCTCCAGGAGAAGCTGGTTCAGGTCAATCGCGTCGCCAAGGTTGTTAAAGGCGGTCGTATTTTTGCCTTCACTGCACTGACTGTAGTGGGTGATGGTAAAGGACGCGTTGGTTTCGGTCGTGGCAAGGCGCGTGAAGTGCCGGTTGCGATCCAGAAAGCGATGGAAGCTGCACGCAAGAACATGGTCGACATCCCGCTTGACGGAAACACCCTGCAGTACGCGGTTAAAGCGCAGCATGGTGGCTCCAAGGTCTACATGCAGCCGGCATCAGAAGGTACCGGTATCATCGCCGGTGGTGCGATGCGTGCGGTACTGGAAGTTGCGGGTGTGCAGAACGTACTGTCCAAGTGTTACGGGTCTACCAACCCGGTGAACGTGGTACGTTCCACCATCAAGGGTCTCCAGGCAACTCAAGCGCCTGAAGATATTGCAGCCAAGCGCGGTAAATCCGTGGAAGAGATTCTGGGTTGAAGTCATGGCGAACGCAAAAACGATCAAAGTAACACTGACCCGCAGCCCCATCGGCTGTCAGCCCAAGCACAAACTGTGTGTGAAGGGCCTGGGTCTCCGTAAAATCGGTCACACCGTGGAAGTGGAAGATACACCGTCCATCCGCGGCATGATCAACCGGGTTAACTACCTGGTGCAGGTAGAGGAGAGCTAAGATGCGTCTGAACGAACTTAGTCCAGAGCCTGGTTCACGTCCCGCCGCCAAGCGTGTGGGTCGCGGTATCGGCAGCGGCCTCGGCAAGACCGGCGGTCGTGGTCACAAGGGTCTTAAAGCCCGTTCCGGTGGCAGTGTAGCTCCCGGTTTCGAGGGTGGTCAGCAGCCGTTGGCCCGTCGTCTGCCGAAATTTGGTTTCACCTCGCGCCAGCAGCGCTATGTGGCCGAAATTCGTCTAAACGAACTGGCGAAAGTTGACGGCGATATTGCCGATCTCGAGGCTCTGAAGAAAGCTGACATCGTTCGCGAGGAAATTCGTGAGGCGAAGGTCATTCTGTCCGGCGAACTGAGCCGTGCGGTGACCGTCAAGGGTCTGAAAGTGACCAAAGGCGCACGCGAGGCGATCACCGCCGCGGGCGGTAAAGTCGAAGACTAAGGCGAGTCGAGGACTAAATGGCCAAGAACGCATCATTGCCTGCGGGCGCGGGTAAAGGACTGGCAGAGCTGCGATCGCGGCTCTGGTTTGTCTTCCTGGCATTGCTGGTGTACCGGATCGGTGCCCACATTCCGGTGCCGGGTATCAACCCCGATCGTCTGGCAGCATTGTTTGAGCAGAATCAGGGCACAATCCTGAGCATGTTCAACATGTTTTCCGGTGGTGCGCTTGAGCGGATGAGTATCTTCGCACTTGGTATCATGCCGTACATATCGGCCTCTATCATCATGCAGCTCATGACAGCGGTCAATCCGACACTGGAGCAGCTGAAGAAAGAGGGCGAGGCTGGTCGTCGCAAGATCAGTCAGTACACGCGGTATGGTACGGTTATCCTGGCCCTGGTTCAGGGCTTTGGTATTTCTGTCGGGCTGGCCTCTCAGGGTGTGACCTTTAACGACAGCTTCAGCTTCCACTTTGTGGCGGTGGTTTCATTCGTCAGTGGTGCCGTGTTCATGATGTGGCTGGGTGAGCAGATCACCGAGCGCGGCGTTGGCAACGGCATATCGTTGCTGATCTTTGCCGGCATCGTTGCGGGTCTGCCAGGGGCCATTGGTCAGACACTGGAGCAGGCACGTAATGGTGAGATGAGCCTGCTGGTGGTTCTGGGTATCGCTATCCTGGCCATTGCCGTGGTTGGCTTTGTGGTGTTCATGGAGCGCGGACAGCGTCGCCTGACCATCAACTATGCCAAGCGGCAGCAGGGTCGACGTGTGTTTGCCCAGCAATCCAGCCATCTGCCGTTGAAGGTGAATATGGCCGGCGTTATTCCGCCGATCTTTGCCTCCTCCATTCTGCTGTTCCCGGCGTCATTGGGGCAGTGGTTCGGCCAGGGCGAAGGTATGGAGTGGCTGAGTGATGTTTCCCAGGCACTGGCACCGAGTCAGCCCCTGTACATCATCCTGTTTGCGGCAGCAGTGGTATTCTTCTGCTTCTTCTATACAGCGTTGATGTACAACCCGAAAGAAGTTGCGGATAACCTCAAGCGCTCAGGCGCCTTTATTCCGGGCATCCGTCCGGGCGACCAGACCGCCAAGTATATTGATGGTGTGCTGACTCGTCTGACGCTGTTCGGTGCAATGTACATTGCAGCAGTTTCCCTGTTCCCTCAGTTCCTGATGGTGGCCGGGAATGTTCCGTTCTATCTGGGCGGCACGTCACTGCTGATTGTTGTAGTCGTGGTGATGGATTTCATGGCTCAGGTTCAGTCGCACCTGATGTCTCATCAATATGATTCGTTGATGAAGAAGTCCAATCTCAAGGGCTATGGTCGGAACGGTTAATCCCGTTCCCCTTGAAAACTGGAGTCGACAATGAAAGTACGCGCTTCGGTAAAGAAAATTTGCCGTAACTGCAAAGTAATTCGTCGCAATGGCTCGGTAAGAGTCATTTGCTCGGAGCCTCGTCACAAGCAGCGCCAGGGTTAATCCTTACGGATTCAGCACTGACATTGCAGAGGGTACGATTAATAGCGCTTGACCTCAGGTGGGGTCAGGCGCTATTATTTCGCGCCCTTTTATAGTGGCGGAAAATTCACACAGCAAAGCTTTGAACGCGGAGTAATTTGGATGGCACGTATAGCCGGTGTCAATATACCCGATCACAAACATGCTGTTATCTCGCTGACTTACATTTTTGGAGTCGGCCGGACAGCAGCCCAGAAGCTTTGCGATGCAACCGGTGTAAAGCCGGACGTCAAGGTCAAAGACCTGTCCGACGAGCAGCTTGAATCACTTCGTACCGAAGTAGGCAAGCTGGCCGTTGAAGGCGATCTGCGTCGTGAAGTTCAGATGAACATTAAGCGTTTGAAGGATCTCGGTTGCCACCGTGGTCTGCGTCATCGTCATGGCCTTCCGGTCCGTGGCCAGCGCACAAAGACCAACGCACGCACCCGTAAAGGTCCTCGCAAACCTATTCGTAAGTAACAGGTAGGCAAACATGGCAAAGCCAGGTACACGTACCCGTAAAAAGGTGAAAAAGACGGTTGTTGATGGCGTCGCGCACATTCACGCGTCCTTCAACAACACTATCGTGACCATTTCTGACCGTCAGGGCAACGTATTGTCCTGGGCCACCTCTGGTGGTTCCGGTTTCCGTGGGTCACGCAAGAGTACACCTTTTGCTGCGCAGGTAGCAGCTGAAAGAGCCGGTAATGCGGCTGCTGAATACGGCCTTAAAAACCTGGACGTAGAGGTTAAAGGTCCGGGGCCCGGACGTGAATCCGCTGTACGCGCGCTGAATGGCTGCGGGTACAAGATCACCAACATCACTGATGTGACGCCGATTCCCCATAACGGTTGTCGTCCGCCCAAAAAGCGCCGCGTCTAACACAGGAGACAGTGAATTATGGCTCGTTACATAGGCCCGAAGTGCAAGCTGTCTCGTCGTGAAGGGACAGATCTTTTTCTGAAGAGCGGTGTTCGCGCGCTTGATACAAAGTGCAACATCGAGACTCCGCCGGGTATGCACGGCGCGCGTCGCGGTCGTCTGTCCGAATATGGCGTACAGCTTCGTGAAAAGCAGAAGGTCCGTCGTATCTACGGCGTACTGGAAAAGCAATTCCGCAACTATTACAAAGAGGCCGCCCGCATCAAGGGTGCAACTGGTGAAAACCTGTTGCAACTGCTGGAAGGCCGTCTTGATAACGTTGTATATCGCATGGGTTTTGGTTCTACCCGTGCTGAGTCCCGTCAGCTCGTTTCTCACAAAGCGATCCTGGTCAACGATAAGCTGGTGAACATTCCGTCTTATCAGGTCAAGGCCGGTGATGTTGTGAGTGTGCGTGAGAAGGCAAAAAACCAGCTTCGCGTTAAAGGCGCACTGGATCTGTCTTCCAGCCGCGCACCGGTGAGCTGGGTAGAGGTCGACGCCAGCAAGATGTCCGGCGTTTACAGGTCAGTGCCTGAGCGCACTGAATTGCCGGCCGACATCAACGAGAACCTCATCGTCGAGCTTTACTCCAAGTAAAGCCCAGTTAGCAACGAGAGCAATTAGGGGCGTCTATGCAGCGTTCAGTACATGAGTTATTGACACCTCGTACCATTGACGTGAAAGAATCAAGCGCCATGCGCGCCAAGGTGACACTGGAGCCTCTGGAAAGAGGTTTCGGCCACACCCTGGGCAGTGCACTGCGTCGTATACTCTTGTCCTCAATGCCGGGCTGTGCCATTACCGAGGCACAGATCGACGGCGTTCTGCATGAGTACAGCGCGATCGAAGGTGTTCAGGAAGACGTCATTGAGATTCTGCTGAATCTCAAGGGTGTCGCCGTGAAAATGGGCACCCGGGACGAGGTTGAGGTAACACTCAGCAAGAAAGGCCCGGGTGTTGTCACTGCCGGTGATATCAAGCTGGATCACGATGTCGAGATCACCAACCCGGATCATGTGATCTGTCACCTGAGTGATAAAGGTGAAGTCAACATGCGCCTGAAGGTTGCCCGTGGTCGCGGCTATGAGCCGGCTGATCAGCGGGGTCTGGACGAGGACGAGACTCGCGCCATTGGACGTCTGCAACTGGACGCAACCTTCAGCCCGGTTCGTCGTGTTGCCTATGCCGTGGAAAGTGCACGGGTAGAGCAGCGCACTGACCTGGACAAGCTGGTTATTGATCTGGAAACCAATGGTACCATCGACCCGGAAGAAGCGATTCGCCGGGCGGCAACCATTCTCCAGCAGCAACTGGCTGTGTTTGTTGATTTCGATCACGAGAAAGAGCCCGAGCGTGTTGAGGAAGAGGAAGAAATCGATCCGATCCTGCTGCGTCCGGTAGATGATCTGGAATTGACAGTGCGTTCAGCTAACTGCTTGAAGGCTGAGAATATTTACTACATCGGCGATCTGATTCAGCGCACAGAAGTTGAGCTGCTGAAGACGCCTAACCTTGGTAAAAAGTCGCTTACTGAGATCAAGGACGTGCTCGCGTCCCGCGGTCTGTCACTGGGTATGCGTCTTGATAACTGGCCGCCGGCTAGCCTTCGTGGCGACGACCGGGTACTGGGCGGTTAATCGCCGATTAGTTTAAGGTAAGGAATCAGAGCAATGCGTCATCGTAAGAGTGGTCGTAAGTTCAGCAGGACCAGTGCGCATCGCAAGGCCATGTTTCGTAACATGACTGCGTCACTGGTTGATCACGAGCTGATCAAAACTACGCTCCCCAAGGCGAAAGAGCTTCGCCGGGTAGCTGAGCCTTTGATCACGCTCGCAAAAAATGATTCGGTTGCGAATCGTCGCCTGGCGTTCTCACGCCTGCGGGACGACGCAGCGGTTGCCAAGCTGTTCAATGAGCTTGGCCCCCGTTACAACGAGCGTCCGGGTGGTTACCTTCGTATCCTGAAGTGTGGCTTCCGTGCTGGCGACAATGCCCCGATGGCATTCGTAGAGCTGGTCGGCCGTCCGTTGGACATCGAAGCAGAAGAAGTGGACGAAAGCGAAGAGTAAGCTTTTCGCCAGGTCCAAAAAAACCGGAGGCTAATCCCTCCGGTTTTTTTATGCCTCGCCCTTGCACGCTACGCATGTGCACTATGTAGGTCGGTTTAGGCCCAACGGGCCGTAAACCGACACCCAGGCTACCCACTACTTCACATTGCGATCCAACACCCCCTTCAAATACCGCCCGGTATGCGACCCGGCAACCTCGGCCACTGTTTCAGGCGTGCCCTCCGCCACAATCTGGCCACCACCAGACCCACCTTCCGGCCCAAGATCAATAATCCAGTCCGCGGTCTTGATGACGTCCAGGTTGTGTTCGATCACCACGATGGTGTTGCCATGGTCCCGTAACCTCTGCAAAACCGTCAG
Source organism: Marinobacter panjinensis (assembly GCF_005298175.1). Classification (NCBI taxonomy): domain Bacteria; kingdom Pseudomonadati; phylum Pseudomonadota; class Gammaproteobacteria; order Pseudomonadales; family Marinobacteraceae; genus Marinobacter; species Marinobacter panjinensis. The sequence continues at coordinate 163,419 of NZ_SZYH01000003.1, read as the reverse complement.
TAGTTGCTGGATATCGTAGAAATGCAGGCCCGTTGTCGGCTCATCAAGAATATAAAGGGTTTTGCCGGTGTCCCGCTTGGACAATTCCTTGGCCAGCTTCACACGCTGGGCCTCGCCGCCGGAAAGGGTAACGGCACTCTGGCCCAGACGAATATAAGACAGCCCGACATCGATCAGGGTCTGTAGCTTGCGGGCAAGGAAGGGGACCGGGTCAAAAAACTCCCGCGCTTCCTCGACCGTCATCGCGAGCACCTCATGGATACTTTTGCCCTTGTAGCGGACTTCCAGGGTTTCCCGGTTGTAGCGCTTGCCTTTGCAGACATCACAAGGCACATAGACGTCCGGCAGGAAGTGCATCTCAACTTTGATGACCCCGTCGCCCTGGCACGCCTCGCAACGGCCACCCTTGACGTTAAAGCTGAAACGGCCAGGTTTGTAGCCGCGGGACCGGGCTTCCTGGGTGCCGGCGAAGAGCTCGCGGATCGGCGTGAACAGGCCGGTGTAGGTGGCGGGGTTCGAGCGCGGTGTGCGGCCAATGGGGCTCTGGTCAATGTCGATAACCTTGTCGAGCTGGTCCAGGCCTTTCAGGGAATCATAGGGCGCGTGGGTCAGGCTGGTGGCCTTATTGAGCTTTGCTGCGCAAACGGGATACAGGGTGCTGTTGATCAGTGTGGACTTGCCTGAGCCGGATACGCCGGTGACGCAGGTCATTACACCCAGGGGCAGTGTGAGCGTTACGTCACGGAGGTTATTCCCGGTGGCACCTTTGAGCACCAGGCTTTTGCCGTTATTGGTGTGGCGTTTCTCCGGGATGGCAATTTCTTTCTTGCCGCACAGGTATTGCCCGGTCAGCGAATCCTCGGCGGCGATAATGTCGGCCGGGGTGCCCTGGGCAATGATATGGCCGCCATGAACGCCGGCACCCGGCCCGATATCGATGACGTGATCGGCCGCACGGATGGCGTCCTCGTCGTGCTCCACAACGATCACGGTATTGCCCAGGTCCCGGAGGTGGAACAGGGTGGCCAGGAGGCGATCATTGTCCCGCTGGTGCAGGCCAATGGAAGGCTCGTCGAGAATATACATGACCCCCACAAGGCCGGCGCCAATCTGGCTGGCGAGCCGGATACGCTGGGCTTCGCCGCCGGAGAGGGTGTCGGCGCTACGCTCAAGAGTCAGGTATTCCAGTCCCACATTGACCAGAAACTGCAGCCGCTGGCGAACCTCCTTGAGGATTTTCTCGGCAATCTCGCCTTTGCGTCCGGGTAGGGCAAGCTTGCCGAAATAGTCATGGGCGTCACCGACCGGCATATGAGTGACATCAGAGATGTTGTTCTTCTCGATGAATACATGCCGTGCACTGCGTCTCAGCCGAGATCCGCCACATTCTTTGCAGGATTGGGTGCTGAGGTTGCGAGCCAGTTCTTCTCGCATGCTCTGTGATTCTGTTTCCCGGTAGCGGCGCTCCAGGTTGGGCAGAATGCCTTCGAACGGGTGGGCCTTTTCCATGATGTGGCCGCGGGAATTCACGTAGCGGAACGGAATGTCCTCGGAACCGGAACCGTAGAGTAATGCCTGACGGAAGTCGTCCGGAAGGTCTTCCCATGGAGTGTCCATATCGACATCGTAGTGCTCGGCCACGCTGGTCAGCATCTGGAAATAGTACACCGCCCGACGGTCCCAGCCCTTGATCGCGCCCTCGGCGAGGGTGGCTTCGGGATGCTGAACGATTTTCTCGGCATCAAAGAACTGCTTTACGCCCAGGCCATCACAGGTGGGGCAGGCGCCGGCGGGATTGTTGAAGGAGAACAGCCGCGGTTCCAGTTCGCTGATGGCGTAGCCGCACTGGTTACACGCATAACGGGCGGAAAAGGTGTGTTCCTCTCCCTCATTATCCATCGGAGCGACCAATGCGATGCCATCGGCCAGCCCCAGTGCGGTTTCAAAACTTTCCGCAAGCCGCTGTTCCAGGCCCGGCTTGACCTTGAAGCGGTCCACGACCACGTCAATCTGGTGTTTGCGTTTCTTGTCCAGCGATGGCAGGTCGTCGATATCGTAAACCCGGCCATCCACACGCAAGCGGATGAAGCCCTGGCTGCGCATGGTATCGAAGACATTCAGGTGCTCACCCTTTCGGTCCCGGATCACCGGGGCAAGGATCATCAGCTTGCTGTCCTCTGGCATGGCCAGCACCTGGTCTACCATCTGGCTGACGGTCTGGGCTTCCAGTGGCAGGTCGTGATCCGGGCAGCGCGGCTCACCAGCGCGGGCAAACAGCAGGCGCAGGTAATCGTAGATTTCGGTAATAGTGCCGACGGTAGAGCGAGGGTTGTGGGAGGTGCTTTTCTGTTCTATGGAAATAGCCGGTGACAGACCCTCAATGTGGTCCACGTCCGGCTTTTCCATCATCGACAGGAACTGGCGCGCATAGGTGGACAGGGATTCCACGTAGCGCCGCTGTCCTTCCGCGTAGAGTGTGTCGAACGCAAGGGACGACTTACCGGAGCCAGACAGGCCAGTGATTACGATCAGCTTGTCCCTCGGCATATCCAGGTCAATGTTCTTCAGATTGTGGGTACGCGCCCCTTTGATCTGGATATGGTCCATAACACCTCGCTGTCGGAAAAAACGAAAATTATACCGCGTTTGGCCCCCGGCCGGCCAAGGCCGCAGTGCTTTTAAGCCTATAAATCCAATATGCCTTGCCTGTGTGCCTTCTGTTACAATGCGCAGCGATTTTGCGAAGGGCAGGCTCCCCTTCTGAACCCAATTTTCCGGAACCCTTATCAGGTCAGGCACCGCATGAATTTACTGGAAAGACGCTCCGTCGCAGCACTGGCATCCGTGTATGCCATGAGGATGCTCGGGCTCTTCATGGTTATGCCGGTGTTTGTTCTTCTCGGTAGTGATTTAAAGGGGGCAACCCCCGCCCTGATAGGCCTGGCAATCGGCGCCTATGGCCTGAGCCAGGCGCTGCTGCAGATTCCGTTCGGCATGTTGTCGGACCGTGTTGGCCGCAAGCGGATGATCTATATTGGCCTGGTTCTGTTTGCCGCCGGAAGTTTGCTTGCGGCTTCCACAGACTCCATATACGTTGTGATTGCAGGGCGGATTCTTCAGGGCGCGGGCGCCATTGCCAGTGTCCTGATGGCGTTGCTCAGTGACCTGACCCGCGAGGAAGAGCGAACCAAGGCCATGGCCACCGTGGGTATCTCCATTGGGCTGTCTTTTTCCGTATCCCTGGTGCTGGGGCCATTGCTGGGCTCGGCCTTTGGCTTGTCCGGTATCTTTTACACCACGGCTGCTCTGGCGGTGGTGGCAATGGTGATTGTCAGTCGCCTGGTGCCGACACCCCATGAGCACAAGTCCAGTGCCGATACCCATCCGGCCCGGGCGATGCTGGGCAAGGTGCTTGCGGATGGCCGGCTGGTGCGGCTCGATTTCGGAATTTTTGCCCTGCATCTGGTGCTGACCGCTATCTTCCTGGTATTCCCGACCTTGCTTCAGGATGAACTGGGCCTGCCGTCGTCCTCCCACTGGTGGTTCTATCTGACCGTCATGGTGACGTCTTTCTTTGCCATGGTTCCGTTTATCATCATTGGTGAGAAAAAACGCAGCATGAAACCGGTTTTGTGTGGTGCAATTGCATTGCTGGCGATTGCAACGGCGTCCATCGGCGGAATTTCAGGCAGTCTGACGACTGCCTGGGCGGTGCTGTTCTTTTTCTTTATGGCGTTTAACCTGCTGGAAGCCAGTCTGCCATCACTGGTGAGCAAAGAGTCACCGGCAGCGGCGAAAGGCACGGCCATGGGTGTTTATTCCACATCCCAGTTCTTCGGTGCGTTTTTGGGTGGCGCCCTGGGTGGAGTGCTTCTTGAACAGCTGGGGCTGCAGGGGGTTCTGTGGCTCATGGTGGTCGTGTTGCTGCTCTGGCTGGTAGTGGCATTGACGATGCCGAGCCCGGGTTACACCGCCAGTTTCGTGGTACAGTTACAACACGTGGCGCACAGCCAGTTTGATGATATTGACGATGCATTGAGAGGGCTTCCGGGGGTGCAGGACGTGGTCATCCTGGAAGAGGCGGAAACGGCTTACCTGAAGGTGGATCGTCGGCAATTTGATGAACTCTCGCTTGCGGACTTTACATTTGTCCGGCAGGGTAGCAGTTCTTGAAAAACCGGAGGCCTGCAGGGAAAGCAGGCTATCCCTGAAAACAGAGTCAGGAGCAGATCATGGCACGAGGCGTAAACAAGGTTATTCTGATCGGGAACCTGGGGCAGGATCCGGACACCCGCTATACACCGAACGGCAACGCGGTGGTGAACTTGAACCTTGCAACAGACGAAAGCTACAAGGACAGGCAGACAGGCCAGCTGGTGCCGAAAACCGAATGGCACCGGATCGTGATGTTCGGCAAGATTGCCGAGGTTGCGGGTCAGTACCTGCGCAAGGGCTCAAAGGTCTACATTGAGGGCAAGCTGCAGACCCGCAAATGGCAGAACAAGGAAGGCCAGGACGTTTACACCACCGAGGTGGTGGTGGATATCAACGGCCAGATGCAGATGCTGGACAGCCGCGGTGGTGAAGGCGGTGGCGCAAGCCAGGGTGCGCCTGCAGGCCGCCCACAACAGGCGGGCAATGCTGCGCCTGCTGCCGCAAGTCAGTCGGGACAGCAGTCTGGTGGCGGTGGATACAGCCAGCCTTCCCAGGGCAGCATGCCTGAGCCGGTCGATGATTTTGATGACGATATACCCTTCTAGCTTACATTCGAGCCGGTTTGTAACGTTTTAGTAGATATCTGATTCCAAGCCCCCGCCGAGCGGGGGCTTTCGTGTTAAAGAGTTGCAAAAAGAGGTCAAATTTAACAAGAAAACATGGAATTACGTTCACTTTCTCAACTATCATGCAGGCCAATGTAGAATCCGTGCACTTTTTAAGCACTGAGGCTGGCGAGTGGCCCGACGTTTTATAACAAGAGTTCTGCGACGTTCTGGTAAGCGGCAACGCGTCTACCTGGAAGTTCGCCCTGACGGCATTGCCTGGGCGGAGTCTGAAGGTTCGGCCGGTTTTTCGGATTGCTCCCCGGCAAAGCGGGAGGATGTTCTCGGCGCCCTATCGGGTGAGCGCAATTGGGCTGGCGCAGACACCACACTCATTCTGCCGCTTGATCAGTATCAGGTATTCCAGCTGGAGCGCCCGGAAGGTATTGATGAGTCCGAGCTTGGCGATGCCCTGAAGTGGAAGCTCAAGGATTTTCTCGATTTTAACCCCTCAAATGCCGTCTCCGACGTGTTTCATTTCCCGGAGGACGCCTCCCGTGGGCGAGGCAGCCTGGTTAACGTGGTTGCCGCACGAAAGTCCCTGGTCAGCGAATTGGTGGCTCTGGTAGAGAGGTGCGGCCTGGCACTGGTGTCCATTGATATTGCCGAGTTGGCCCTGCGTAATCTGGTTCCCCGCATTGATCCTGAGCGGCGCGGTGCGGCCCTGGTCCACATGCGCGAGCGCTTTGGACAGATGATTGTCTGCAAGGGGGAAACGCTTTACCTGTCCCGTCGGCTGGATGTCACCTCTGATGACCTGCGGGATGCAGCAAGCCAGGAGAATGCGGTGCAGTCGCTGGCGCTGGAGATGCAGCGCTCCCTGGATTACTACGAAAGCCAGTTAGGGCAGGTGCCCCCCGGTGTTATCAGATTGGTAGCCCGCGACAACGTCCTGCCATTGTCATCCATGCTGGCCTCCTACGTGGCTGCCAGTGTTGAAACCCTGGACTGGGCGCCTTTTGGTCTTGATGAGCCCCTTGATAGCCGCTGTCTGGTTGCCTGGAGCGCCAGCCTGGCATTGGCCGGGGGAAGCGATGGGCTGGTCCAGCAGGTTAATCTTTATACCGATGAATTGCGGCCCCATAGGGAAAAGTTGCAGGCCGGGATGGCAGCGTCCCTACTCGTGCTCGCGCTGGCTGTGATTGTTGTGGCTGCCGGTGTCGCTCGTTATCAGGAGTCCCGGCTGCAGGCGGAGACCAGGGGCCTGCAGTATCAGAATGAGCGGCTCCAGCGCTCCGTGGAGCAACTGACGAAAGAGGTGGAAGCCAGACAGCCAGACCCCGACGTAGAGGCTGCTCTGGAGCGTGTGACGGCAACCCTGGCACGCCGACAGCGATTGCTGGACCGGGTGGAAAACCTGATTGCTGCCGAGACGACGGGCTTTTCGTCGCCTCTTTCTGCTCTCGCACGTCAGGTGCCGCAGGGGCTGTGGCTGACGAATATCCGGCTTGACGCCAGCAATGGTGCCGTTGGTCTGGCTGGCAAGGCGCAGTCAGGCCGGCTTGTGCCGGTGTACCTTGAAAAACTGGGTGATGAGTCCGCCTTTGCTGGCAAGACCTTCGGCAGCTTCCGGCTGGACCGGGAGGAAGACGGGCGCTGGATTGAGTTCCGCGTGGCGACCGATGCCGATGGGGAGGCCGCGAAATGACGTCTGCACTCCGTCAGCAGTTTGATCAGGGCGCAGCCTGGTTCAACGAACGGCCCATTCGCGAACGGGCGTTGCTCACCATCACCGCTCTTGTGGTGGTCCTGTTTGCGGGTTGGGAGCTTGCGGCTGCTCCGGTGGTAGCGAGCAATGAACAGCTTCGGTCCCGCCTGGTGTCCCTGTCTGATACCCGGGCCTCATTGATGGAGCAGCAGGGCCTGCTGACAGAACAGTTGGCGTCCGACCCGTCACAGGTGTTGAGAAACCAGCTCGCGGCCCGACAGCAGCGGCTGGAAAGATTGAACAATGAACTTGCTGAAACCACGGGGCGGTTGATTGCGCCCCGGGCCATGGTCCTTCTGTTACGGGATATGCTCGCTGCCCAGGATAAGCTTGAGCTTCTCGGGGTAGACCTCCTGGCTCCGGTACCGGTATTTGACAGGCAATCCGGTAGTACCCTGGAAAATGCCAGCGGCAACGACGAGTCCGCGGAGCCGCTGCTGTTCGCCCATGACGCGGAAATAGTCCTGCGTGGGGGCTACATGGATGTACTGGCCTATCTGGAAACGCTCGAAGCCATGGACGCGCGCCTGGGGTGGGTGCTGCTGGAGTATGATTCCAGCGATTACCCTGACAATGAAGTCCGCATCAGGGTTCGCACCCTGAGCCTGGATCGCGCATGGCTGGGAGTGTGATATGAGGCTGTTGTTGCTCACAGTGCTGGCACTGGCATTTTCAAATGCCCTCGCTTTACAGGACCCGACCCGCCCGGACGGTTTTGGTGCTTCGCCGCGGGCCCAGGTGCCGCAAAAAGAGTTTACGCTGGCGTCGGTATTTATAGGCAATGATCGCCGGGTGGCGGTTATTGATGGCGTGGCCCGCAGGGAGGGGCAGACATTCGAGGGTGTTCGTGTCAGGCGAATCCACCTGGACCGGGTAGAGCTGGTTGATCAGGGACGAGTGCGCGTTTTACGCCTTGAACCCCTTCCGCAAGTGCGGAGTTCGCAATGACAGAGAAACGAGCTGATATGACACTGAACCGAACGTTTCTGATCCTGTTGCTGGCCCTGTTTATGACGGCCTGCAGCAATAATCCGTTGATGCGCACCAGCCAGGCCACCTCGACTGACGCCGCGACTGCAATTGATGATGCGATGGCGGAGGCTGAAGCGGAACAGCGGCGAAACGCGCGAGCGGACGCAATGTCCGGCGGCGTGCCCGAGGACGTCAGTGCTGCACTGATGCCTTCGCTGTCCTCCCCGGCTGATGACGAAGACCGCTTCGATGTGAATGCGAGGGGCTTGGCTGCCGGTCCTTTCTTTGAGGCACTGGTGGAGGGAAGCCGTTACAACGTGGTGGTTCATCCTGATGTCGGGGCCATCATCGACCTGCGCCTGGGAGACGTCACGGTGCCAGAGGTCATGGATATAGCCGGCGATCTTTATGGTCTGGATATCCAGCGCAGTGGGCGCCTGTTCCAGGTGAGGGCCGACAGTGTCCAGACACGGCTTTTCCCGATTGACTACCTGCACTTCAAGCGCAGCGGCGGCTCGGAAACCCGGGTCAGTTCAGGGCAGGTCAGCAGCGCGCGGGATAATTCAACCGGCGCCGGTTCAAACCGCGGCAGCTCGAACGACGGTGGCACCGCCAACCTGATAGGTACGCGGATTTCCACCGAAACCGAATCGGACTTCTGGCTCGACATCGAGCGTGCCCTGAAGATGATCATCGGAACTGCCAATGGCAGCCAGGTCATCGTCAACGCCGGGGCGGGCCTGGTGATGGTCCGTTCTGACGGTGAGTCTCTCAGGCAGGTCGACGAGTACCTGCGCCGCACCCAGCTGATTATGCAGCGGCAGGTGGTACTGGAAGCTAAGATCCTGGAGATTGGCCTGAACGAGGGTTACCAGCAGGGTATTAACTGGGCAGACATTCAGAGTGCCTCCAGTATTACCGCATCGGATGGGCTGCCGGAAGATTTTACCGCGCAGGCCCTGGCCGGGCAGGCGATCAGCACTTCGGACATCGGCGGGCTGTTTTCGGCGAGTGTCCGGGCTGGTGATTTTAGCGGGCTGATCGAATTGCTGGGGGAACAGGGCAATGTGCAGATACTGTCGAGCCCGCGAATCTCTACAGTGAACAACCAGAAGGCCGTGATCAAGGTGGGTACGGATGAGTTCTTTGTCACCGACATCGACTTTGATGACAACAACTCGGCGGTTACCGCCACCGATCGGACCTCCACGTCGGTTGAACTGACGCCGTTTTTCTCCGGTATTTCCCTGGACGTAACGCCCCAGATTGCCGAAGACGGTGCCATCACCCTGCACGTTCACCCCTCTGTCAGCGAAGTGAATGATCAGGAGAAGGTGATTACCGTGGGAGACCGGGACGTGGTCCTGCCCCTGGCGCGCAGTACTGTCCGCGAGACGGACAGCGTGATCCGTGCCGAAAGCGGCCAGATTGTGGTGATCGGCGGGTTGATCCAGAACACCAGTGAAGACAACAATTCTGCGGTGCCTTTCTTCAGTGAAATTCCATTGCTGGGGGAGCTGTTCAAGCAACGTCGCTTCCAGTCCCGCAAGAGTGAGTTGGTTATCCTGTTGCGCCCGGTCGTTGCCGGTAGCGAGCAGATGAGTGCTGATGTATCGTCCAGCCGCGAGCGCATGCAGGTTCTGCGGGAACTGCTGGAGTCGTCCGAGTCCGTAAAGCCCCAACCGGAGAAAGCCAGCCGCTAGCATGTACGAATCCCATTTCGGACTGCAGGAAGCACCGTTTGCATTGACGCCCAACACCCGATATTTTCTTCGGGCCCGTAGCCATAGCGATGCGCTGGAGTTGCTGCTGGTGGCGTTGCGTGAACGGGAAGGCTTTATAAAGATTACCGGGGAGGTGGGCACTGGCAAGACGCTGTTATGCCGTCTGCTGCTCAACGAGCTGGAACAGGATGCCCATACCGCCTATATCCCCAACCCGCATCTGACTCCGGATACCCTTTACGAAGCGGTGGCCGAGGAGCTGGGTGTGGACGTGGCACGTTGTGCCAACACTCACCAGATACTCAAAGCGCTGAACGAACGCCTGATAGCCCTGGCTATGGAGCAGCGCCCGGTGGTGTTGGTGATCGACGAAGCCCAGGCCATGCCCGAAGAGACCATCGAGGCCCTGCGGCTGCTGACCAACCTGGAAACCGAAAGTATCCGCCTGCTGCAGGTGGTGCTGTTTGGCCAGCCGGAACTGGATGAGATTCTGAAGCGGGACAGCATGCGCCAACTGCGCCAGCGCATCACTTTCCAGTACCGCCTGGCACCCCTGGACAAGGTGTCGGTGTCACAGTACCTGCGGCACCGCCTGGCCCAGGCCGGTTACAACGGTGGCGAGCTGTTCGCGCCTGCCGCCCTGCGGCTGATCTCCCGTTCCTCCGGAGGTATTCCGCGGCTGGTCAATATCATTGCCCATAAGGCGCTTTTGTCTGCCTGGGGCCATGGTGACCGGCAGGTGGGGCGATCCCATGTCATGCAGGCCATTCGCGATACCGACAGTGCCCGTTTACCCAACCTGCTGGTGAGGTGGCTATGAGCTTGCTCAATGACGCCCTGAGAGCGGCGGAGCAGCGCCAGGACCGGCCAGCGGCACCGGGCGCCTACGCGGGTGGACAGCACCAGCCTCGTAACCGCCGGCCCTTACTCCTGATGGTGCTTGTGGTTTTGGTGCTGCTCATCGCCGTTATGGGGGGCTACTGGGTATTTGCCAACAGTTTCTCGCCAGAGCCAATGGTGAAGGAGAGCCAGCCGTCGCCGGATCAGGCCGTTCAGAGGGATGTTTCCGTGGCAGCTCTGCCGCCCGCTCCGCAGCCTGAGGTGGCCCGGACTGAACCCCTGCCCAAGCAGGCGCCGACACCCGAGCCGGAAGTGGCTCAGCCTGAGGTAAGCAAGCCCGAGCCGGCGGTTGCGTCCTCGTCCCCGGTGGAAGAGGCCCCGGTCGAGCAGGAAGCAAAGTCCGCTGAAACGGAAGAGGCACAACCGGGAAAAATCTCCACTGCAGGCGTCAAGCAGGTTCCGGAGACTCCGGCCGCAAAGGACCGAAGCACTGCAAGGCAGCTTGAAAGACTGGTGGCCAAGGGCAATATCACCGATGCAGAGCGGGGCCTTGCAGCCCTGACGCAGGAGCAAACCGCGCCCCGTAGCCGCTACGTGGTGGCCAGGGCGCTTCTGGTGGACGGCAAACAGGATCAGGCCCTTGGCTGGCTGCCCGAGGGCATTGCGGCTGATCATCCGGGGTTGCGGCTATTGCGGGCCAGGGCTCAGCACGCCAACAGCGACCTGGCAGCGGCTGTCGATACGCTCAGTGCAAACGTGCCACCAGTGCAAGACCACGCGGAATACCGGGTTACCCTGGCGACCCTGTTGCAGCAGCAGGGTAAAAATGGGGAGGCCGCCCGCCACTGGGCCGAATTGATCGCCTGGGATGACAGCCAGGGCCCCTGGTGGGTAGGGCTGGCGATTTCGCTGGAAGCCCAGGGGGAGCAGGCCGGAGCGGCCAGGGCGTACCGACAGGCAGCCGAACTGCCAGGTCTGCCCCGGTCACTGGCGGACTACGTGCAGCGAAGGCTGCAGGCATTGCGAGCAGGATGATTCATGGCTGAAGCAAAGAAGAAAATCCGTATAGGTGACCTGCTGGTCCAGAACGATGTCATCACTGAGCAACAGCTGATGACCGCTCTGCGTGAGCAGAAGAACACCGGGCGGAAGCTGGGCCGCACCCTGATCGACCTGGGCTATGTGGAAGAGGACAACCTCCTTAATATCCTTTCGCGTCAGCTGGAGGTGCCCTTCGTACAACTTCGTCATTTCCAGTTCAATAACGAACTGGTCAAGAAGCTGCCGGAAGCCATGGCCCGCCGTTTCCGCAGTATCGTGCTGGCGGAGCAAAGTGGCGAACTGCTGGTAGGCATGGCCGACCCGCTGGATATCTTTGCGTACGACGAACTGGTACGGGTGCTCAAGCAGCCGATCAAGCAGGCCGTGGTGCGGGAAAGCGAATTGCTGAATACCCTCGACCTGGTTTACCGCCGCACTGACGAAATTGCCTCACTGGCGGAAGAGCTGGAAGACGAACTCGGCGACGATGCCTTCGACCTGGCCGATCTCAGCGCCGAATCCGAAAGTGCAGAAGCCCCGGTGGTCAAGCTGCTGCAGACCCTGTTCGAGGACGCGGTGCAGGCGCGCAGTTCCGACATCCATATCGAGCCGGACGAGACGGTCGTGCGGATTCGCCAGCGTGTGGACGGCGTGTTGCAGGAACAGGTGATGAAGGAGAAGCGGGTGAACTCCGCCCTGGTGCTCCGCCTCAAGCTGATGGCCGGCCTCAACATCTCCGAAAAACGCATTCCCCAGGACGGCCGTTTCAACGTTCGGGTCAAAGGCCGCAGTATCGACGTGCGTGTATCCACCATGCCGGTGCAGTATGGCGAGTCGGTGGTCATGCGCTTGCTGGACCAGAGCCAGGGCATACTCAACCTGGACGTTACCGGCATGCCCCCGGTGCTGCTGGAAAACTTCCGCCGCATGATCAGGAAACCCCACGGCATGATTCTGGTTACCGGCCCCACCGGTAGTGGTAAAACCACCACTCTGTATGGGGCTCTGACAGAACTGAATCGCCCGGAAGTGAAGATCATTACCGCGGAAGATCCGGTGGAATACCGTCTGCCGCGCATAACCCAGGTACAGGTAAACCCGAAAATCGGTCTTGAGTTCGCCAGCGTGCTGCGATCCGCCCTGCGCCAGGACCCGGATATCATCCTGGTGGGTGAGATGCGTGACCATGAAACCGCCGAAATTGGTTTGCGGGCAGCCATGACCGGCCACCTGGTGCTTTCGACGCTGCACACCAACGACTCCATCAGCAGTGCCATGCGGCTGATTGATATGGGCGTGGAGCCCTTCCTGGTGGCCAGTTCGCTGCTTGGTGTTGTGGCCCAGCGTCTGGTTCGAAAGGTGTGTGACAACTGCCGCGAAGGCTATGAGCCCACCAGCCAGGAGAAAGTCTGGCTGGACCAGTTTGATCTTGATCCGTTGGATCTCGAAGCCGGCTTTGTTCATGGCCGGGGTTGCTATCAGTGTGGTAACAGCGGTTACCGTGGCCGGCTGGGCGTCTATGAAATGCTGGAATTGAACGAAGGCATGCTGGACGCCCTGCGCCGTAAGGACCTTTCGGGGTTTACCCGCGAAGCCCGCAAGAGTCATCTTTACCGCCCGCTTGGCATGTGCGCCATGGATTTTGCCCTGCAAGGGATTACCACGCTGGAAGAGGTCGCCCGGGTGGCCGCCACCTCGGAAGGTGACATTTCCCTGGAAGAGGTGCCCGTGCTGTCTCAGGCTGCGCGGCCTCATGCGCAGAGTGAGGGCGGCGCCTGATGCAGTTCAGTTATCGGGGTAAGGACATCAGGGGAGCCGTGCAACAGGGTGCGCTGGCCGCGCCGAGCCCGGAAGCAGCGGCGTCCGAGCTCATGCGGCGGGGTATTACGCCACTGTCCATTCGCGAGCAGGATCAGAGCGAATCCCTGGGCGAGCGGCTGAACAAGATGCCGATTTTCCGCAAGAAAATCAGCCTGGATGAACTGATTGTTTTCTGCCGCCAGATGTACGCACTGACCAAGGCGGGCATCCCGTTGATCCGGACCATGCGTGGACTGGCGGACACCACCCGGTCACAGGTGCTCAGCGAAGTGCTGGACGACGTGACTGACCGCCTGGAAGGTGGCTCTACCATGGCCACAGCCATGCAGGCCCATCCGAAGGTATTTTCGGAACTGTTTATCGCCATGATCCACGTGGGCGAGAATACCGGGCAGCTGGACGACGCCTTCAAGCGCCTGTCTGACATTCTGGAACTGGAGCGGGATACCAAGCGCCGCCTCAAGCAGGCCATGCGTTATCCCATGTTTGTGGTGATTGCCCTCTTTGCTGCCCTGATGGTGGTGAACTTCCTGGTGATCCCGAAGTTTGCTGCGGTCTTCAACAAACTGGGTGCCGACCTGCCGTTCCTGACCCAGGTACTGGTGGGCACGTCCAACTTCCTGCTGGGGTACTGGTACATCGTTCTGTTTGGCGTTGCCGCGACCATGCTGCTGGTGCGCCAGTGGAAGCAGACCGAGCAGGGGCGTCTGACCTGGGATCGCTACAAGCTGAAAATGCCTATCATCGGCCCGCTGCTGGAGCTCATTACCCTTAGCCGGTTTGCCCGCAATTTCGCCAGTATGCTGTCAGCGGGCATGCCCGTGACCCACGCGCTCACCGTGGTTTCAGACGCTACCGACAACGCCTGGATATCCAAACACATCAAGGATATGCGGGCAGGAATTGAGCGTGGCGAAAGCCTGTTGCGTACAGCGCGGCAGAGCGATATGTTCACGCCCCTCATTTTGCAGATGATTGCTGTGGGCGAAGAAACCGGCTCCGTGGACGACATGCTGATCAATGTGGCCGATTTCTACGATGAAGATGTCGACTACGGTCTGAAGCGGCTCGCGGAGTCCATCGAGCCGATACTGATTGTCGCCATGGGCATACTGGTCCTGATATTGGCACTGGGCGTGTTTCTGCCCATATGGGACCTGGGGGCTGCTGCCATGGGGCGGGGATAAGGCATGGCGCGGCAGCCACTATCGGACTCCGCCAGCATAAAGAATTCCCGCTGGCTCCGGAACCTGGTAGCACTGGCCATACTGTTTTTCCTCTGGTGGTTTCTGTTAGGCGTGCTTGAGCGAGAAGTCCAACGAGCCGAGGAACAGGCCGCCAACATGGTGATCGGCCAGTTGCGATCCGCGCTGGTGATCAAGGGTGCTGAAGTCATGCTTGACTGGCATGACAGCCTGGAAGAACACGAAGGCATTAACCCCTTTGAGCTGATTGATCATCAATGGGGAAGCTACGCCGGTCAGTGTGCGGAAGACCTTCCTGAGGCAGGGAACTGGTGCTTCAGAGAGAGGACGCGACAAGAAACAGTAGAACAGGGTAGAGGGTGGCTAATTTATAATCCGCGGCAGCCGATAACCATACAGGACCGGCAAGCAAACGCCGGTGAGCCCCTGGCCTGGAGAGTTACAACAGAGTTTGCAGACCGCAACGGAAACGGACAGCGGGAGCAAGACGAACGATCAACTGGCCTCAGACTGATGCCAGTGTCGTTAACAGAAGACTCAGTCGATATGCAAAACGCAGCTCGCTGAAGAAACGAATCCAGAAACCGGGTATGGGGCTGATGATGAAACAGATCGATAGAAAACAGGAACAACGGGGCTTTACGCTGATTGAGCTGGTGGTGGTTATTGCCATCCTGGCGATTCTGGCGGCCTTTGCGCTGCCAAGGTTTGCGCAGCTCTCGGAGCAGGCACATCAGTCGACCATCAGGGCCACTGCTGGCGCGTTGGCGGCCGGTGTCGCTCTGGCAAAAACGCAGTGGGTATCCAACGGGTTTACCACCGCTCAAACAGATGTGGTGGGATTCGGGAACGACAATGTTGATGTTAACGGAGAGGGCTGGCCTACCTCCGTTGCTTCAAATGACACTAGCAACACCATGGACGCAACCAAATGTGAAGAGGTCTGGCTCGGAGTATTGCAGTCAAACGCGCCGACGGTGAGCGGGACCAACCCGGAGTACGTCATTTCCATAAATGCCGCCGGTGACTGCGTGTTTACCTATCAACCAGATGGTGAGGGCAGCACCATCGCTTACGACCCAGACACTGGTGAGATTAACACTACTATTAACTGATCAACCTGAAAGCCATCTGGCGACCAAAAACGGAGTACGTTTATGAAAGCGATGACAGTCATTGCAGCAAGAAAAGAAAAAGGTTTCACCCTGATCGAACTGGTTATGGTGATTGTGATTTTGGGTATTTTGGCGGCGTTTGCATTGCCTAGGTTTGCGGATTTTGGTGGAGATGCACGTTCAGCATCGCGAGAAGGAATTTCCGGATCAATTCGGTCGGCGAGTGCGATTGCCCATGCAAAGTGCCTAGCCTCTGACTCGTGCTCAAATACAGATGCAACTGCAACTATCACTTTGGAAGGTGTCACCGTTGATATGGTACACGGCTATCCAGCTTCTGTTCCGGTCTCGTCGCCAGGGGTTGGTATCGGTGGTGCCGCTCAAGTCGACGGAGTAGATTTTGATGAAACATCAGACCCGTTCACGGTAACAATTGCTAGTGATTGTACTGTGACATACACGCAGGCAACTTCAGCGACTGTTCCGCCAGTTATTGGTGGTGACGAAACTTGTAGTTAACAATCTTCGTACGTCGGATTAGCGGAGCGCGATCCAAGAAAGCTGATCACTCATGGCACCCAATGTCGGATTACGCTCACGCTAATCCGACCTACGTTTTGCGTGTGGGGTGGCCGGGAATCCGGGGGAGGGGCATGACAATAAAGAACGCCCCGAGGTCATCGGGGTTCACCCTTGTTGAGCTGGTTATGGTCATCATCCTGATCGGAGTGCTCTCCGCTCTGGGTGTTGGCCTGTTTGCCGGTCGTTCGGCCTTTTCTCCCTTGCTGGCAACCCAGCAACTTGCCTCCGCCTCACTGCTTGCACAACAGGCAGCGCTGGCGGGCAATGAGGCAAGTGGTTTTACGGTGACACAGGGCCCCGATGATTTTGTCTTCACGGTTGGCCCTGGCACTTCTTCCGAACGGCAGTTCCGTATCGGGCGAAACGGAACCAGCTTTTCCGTTGCAGGTGCAACCCTTCCCATCAGCTTCGATGATCTGGGCCGTCCTGATACTGCCGGGAATGTCTTGTTTACGTTTTCGGGCGAGAGCACCTACCAGACATGCCTGAGTTCCCTGGGCGCGGTCTATGCCGGGAGTTGCCAGCCGTGATCATGATGCAGCGCGGCACCACCCTGGTGGAGTTGATCATCACCATTGTCATCATTGGTGTGGCGATTGCGGGCGTGGTAGGGGCCTTTTCGCTCATCGTTGGCCGCAGTGCAGATCCTCTGAACCAGACCCGGGCGGTCTCCCTGGCCCAGATTTATATGGATGAGATTCTGTCGAGAAGATATTCAGAAAACACGCCGCAGGGCGGTGTGCCCAGATCGAGCGGCTGCTCCATCAACACGGAAGAGTCAGATCGGGCCGCCTACGACGATGCTGACGACTATAACGCCATCAATAATGAGAGCCCCAGAAACGCGGAAGGCGACCTGCTTGATCCAACCGCCTATTCCGGGTTCACGGTATCGGTGAGCGTGGTCTGTGCTGGCGGAGAAATCGGTCTTCCCGGTGACGACGCCAAGCGCATAGATGTCACGATTCTGGATCCTTTGGATCAGAATTATCAATTTACCGTCTATCGGACCAACTTCTGATGCGCCGGCATGCAGGTTTTACGCTGGTGGAACTGATCATCGTGATCATCCTGCTGGGTATAGTCGCCACAATTTCCGTACAGTTTGTGGCTCTTTCGACCAGCGGTGCCATCGACGTGGGGGCCCGTCAGCAAAGAGCACTGCAGGGTGTTGTGATCAGCGAGCAGATCACCAGGGAGCTGCGTGGTGCCTTTCCGCTGTCCGTGCGTACCTCCGGCAGCTGTATTGAATGGATTCCCATCGCAGCAGGGACAAGTTATACGGAGCTGACCAAAGGGCCGGACTTTGACCGCATTTCTGTCGCCCCGTTAAGCAATGTTCCCGCAATAGGAGGCATTCGGGCCGTGGTCTATGGTTACGGAACACCGGTCTCCTCACTCTACGGCGACTCCGATCCGGGGCCGGTGTCATCGGAAATCAGCGCAATGGACAATGGTTCATCGCCTGCAGTGATAACCCTGAGTGAGAGCCACCGGTTCAGCCGCCAGTCGCCAGAGAAGCGTCTTTTCATCGTCAGTGAGCCGGTTAGTCTCTGCCAGAGTGGCCGCTTCCTGTACCGTTACAGTGGTTATGCCAGAGACCCAAGCCAGCCGGCACCACCTATCGATGGCATTTCTGAGGTGATGGCGGCCAACCTTCAGGGCAATGTGGATTTCCAGTTTACGCCGGCGACCTTCCGCAGGGCCGCGGTAGTGCAGTTTACCTTTACCCTGGAAGATCGACAGGGCGATGAGACCACGACGGTCAGCCAGGAGGTGCAAATCCGTAATGTACCGTGATCCCGGCTTTAACAGACAGAATGGCGCCGGCCTTCCTGTTGCACTGTTTATCATCACGGTGCTTGCTTTGCTGGTATTGGGCATGGCGCAGCTCCAGGAGAGCAGCAGCGAGTCTGTCAGCTTGCAGATTCAGTCCCAGAGGGCATTTTTCGCTGCGGAGAGTGGTGCCCAGGCGGGGGTGGCCAGTGTCCTGAATGACGCGGACCCACCCAGTGTGTGCCCTGCCTTGGGAAGCAGTTGGTCGGTTAATTTTCCCAGCGCTGCCCTGGCCGGATGCGAGGCTGCCATTTTCTGCTCGTCTGCGGACACACCTGGAATCGGCGGCTCCGGCGGCAACAGGATCTATTCGCTGGCCAGCACAGGCCAGTGCGGCTCCGGCCCTGACCGGGCCGAACGTTCTGTGGAGGTTCGATTCCGATGACAAGATGGTGGACTGCCTCTCGAAACTCTGTGCTTTCCCGTCTATGCCTGCGAGGTCTGGTCGCTCTGGGCGCTGTGTTTTACAGCGGCGCTGTCTGGGCTGCCTGCTCGGCGGATTTTCACGGGTTGGTGACAATCAATGAAGTTCATCAGCTCTCGCAAGGTAGTAACAACGACCGGTTTATCGAAATCAAAGTCCTGTCCGCAGGTATCACCGCTGCGGACTATGACGGCTGGACACTGAGCGCCTGTACCGACGTCGACTGCACTGGCGATCTGTCTGTGGCCGGTATGGACGATTCTACCTATCCTTGGATAAGCGCAGGTAATTCCATCATCACCAGTGAAGACTTTATCGATCTGTCGGATGGTATGGATGTCATCCTGAAAGATAGCAGTGGAGACACCATTGACTATCTGTCAGTGGGTGAGTTCTATAACCAGCGTGACGAAGAATGCGAACCGGCATACGACTGGGAAGCAGAGGGGTCCAATACCAAAACCCTTAACCGGCAGCCAGATGGCGCGGGAAGCTGGGGCGGTGATTCCGGGGCGTCGGGAGAGACCACTGAAGGTAACACCAATGATGGGGATGTCGGCGGTCCCGGCATTGATCTCTCAGGCGCCACGGTATTTCAGGGTGAAGATGCGATCTTCACGGTGACTCTGAGCGAGTCCGCTTCAGAAGACCTGAGGGTGGATTACCAGACCAGGGACGATACTGCGGTTGCTGGCATTGACTACACAGCAACCACCGGCACCATCACCATTGCCTCGGGCGACCTCACCGCTCAAGTGACAGTACCAACCCGGGTTTCGGGCAGTACCGAATTGAGACGTTTCTATCTGTCCCTCAGTAACGCCCGGAACGAAGCGGGTGAGCCCTTTGGCGTACTCGAAAGCCAGTTAGGTGTAGGTCTTATTTTGCCCGAGCCCCTGGTGACCTACCGGATGGAGCAGTTGGACTGGTCTGGCAATCCGGGCGAGGTCCTCGATGCCAGCGGCAATGGCCGGAATGCCACAGCACTCAATGGGGCGACCACAGGCCAGGCCGGGTCGGCCATCCCGGGGAATCCGGGTACCTGTCGCTACGGTGACTTCGATGGCGCAAACGACCAGCTAAGGGACACGGATGCAGGTGACTACCTCAATGGTCTTGGTGCCGTTACCGTCATGGCCTGGGTCTACAACGGCGCTCAGCTGGCCGGCAACGACCGCGGGATTTTCTTCACGGATGACCCCGCTTCGGGCCGGGACAACCGCTTTGGCCTGCGTTATGACACAGCCGGCTTTTTTGGAAATCAACAGAATGTGATCAAGGCAAGCATTTCATCGGACGACTGTAATGCCAGCGAAGAGTGTCTGCAGGTGGAAACCGTGGGAAATGTCATGGTCCGGGATGAGTGGCAACACCTGGCCATGACCTGGGAGCGCGGCAGAGGCATCAAAGTCTTCGTTGATGGAGTCGAGGTTGGGGTCTCGGCGAGTGAAGGAACTGGCGGTGACGGCCTGCTGGCTCGGGTTGGACGCCTTGACATCGGGCAGGGCGCCAAGAACCAGCGCTGGCTGGGGCGAATTGATGAATTCCGCATATTCGGAGCGGCGCTGAGCGCTGAAAAAATCGACCAGAAAAGACGGCTGACTTTTCCCTGCAACATCGGCCCGGATCATATCCGCCTGACACACCCCGGTAGCGGCCTGACCTGCTCGCCAGCCGATATTACTGTTACTGCCTGTGCTGATGAAGATTGCAGCACGCTATTCAGTGACCCTGTGACCGTGGATTTCTCATCACCCACGGAAAACTGGTCGCCAGACCCGATCACCTTTACCGAAACCACCAATGTTTTGCTGCAATACACGACAGCTGAAACCGTGACCCTCAATGCCCAGGCCAGCAGCCCTCTGGCAACCAACCCGCCCCGTTGCTTCAGCGGGGGACTGGAAACCTGTGAAATGACCTTCCTTGATGCCGGTTTCATCATCGACGTGCCCGCTCATACCTCTGCGGTGGCAGCGGGCGGTACAATCGCTGCAGTCCGAAAGGAGGATACCAGCCAGCGCTGCGTGCCCGGTTTTTCAGACGTTACCCGGGATGTCGCCCTCTGGTCGACCTACAGCGACCCAAGTTCGGGAACCGAAGCCGTCGTGATAGGCGCGCAGCCGGTTGCCAAGGCCTCACCGGGCACGGTGAATACCTTTGACTTCAACGCTAATGGCATCGCGGCTTTTGATCTGACCTACCCGGATGTTGGTCGTGTGGGGTTGAACGCCCGATATGACGGCAGCGAAGCGAACGGCGATGCCGGCCTTGTGCTCATCGGACAGGCCGATTTTATTGCCAGGCCGGACCGCTTCAGGTTGGATGTTCCCGGCAATCCTCAGGCCACGGATGCCAGCGGTAGTATTTTCAGGACTGCGGGTGAATCGTTTGAAATTACAGTGTCAGCGCTCAATGCCAACGGTGATCTGACTCCCAACTTCGGGCAGGAAAGCTCCCCCGAATCGGTGGGTCTTGAGTCTCTTCTGATAGCACCGTCCGGTGGTGAGGACCCGCCCATTGGCGGGGGCTTTGGTGCCTTCGGTCAGGCCTGTGACGGAACCAGTGCTGCTAATGGTAGCGCCTGTGGTGAGTTTAATTGGCCCGAGGTGGGCATTATCGCACTGACACCGCGGCTGGCAGGGGGCTCCGGCTATCTGGGGTTCGAGGACGTGGTAGGAACCCGGCTGGACAACGTGGGCCGATTCATTCCGGCACGCTTCGAGCTGACGGTCGCCGAGGCGGGTATTGTTGATCCTTTCTGCACGGCCAGTACTACTGATTTTGCTTATATGGGGCAGAGCCTGAACTGGCAGAATGGTTTTGAGCCTATCATTACGGTCGACGCGCTGAATGCCGCCGGCACCGTGACTCAGAATTATACGTCTGGCGATTTTCTGAAGCTTGATGCACTGGACCTCGCCAGGGTGGCAGGTAGCAATGATAATACTGCCGTCGATGGGCCGGGAAACCCTTTCCCGGTTACGGCAACGCTTGCGGGAATGACTCTGTCGAACCTTGGTGCCGGGCAAGTGCAGTATATCTTTTCTGCTGCAGACACTTTGGTTTTCGACAAAACCACTGATTCGCGAGTGGCACCATTTACGCCGGATTATTCCATTGAGTTGAGTGGATTGGAGGATTCGGACGGCGTAACCGCTTCGCCCCAGACACCCATGGAATTGAGCCCCTCATTCGGCTTCCAGATACGATATGGGCGATTGAACATAGACAATGCCTACGGTCCTGAAACAGCCGACCTGACCGTGCCTTTCCGGGCCGATTATTACACGGGCTCGGAATTTGTCCTCAATGAGGCGGACAGTTGTTGGGTTTATGATTCGGGTACGATGGTGTCGCTGGATGAGTCCGGTCTGTCCGGGGGCAGCACATCGGTTATCGCCGCATCCGATACGCTGCTCGTCGGAGAACCTCCTGCAGGCAGTGAACTGATTCTGTCAGCTCCGGGTGAGGGCAACACGGGCGATGTGGGAGTGACCTTTTCGGTCCCCGACTGGCTCCAGGGCGACTACAATGATGACGGAGCCTTGGAAAACCCCTCTGCCCTCGCCACTTTCGGTGTTTACCGGGGCCATGACCGGGTTATCTACTGGCGAGAAAGGTAGCGGGAAAGAGGGTTCAGTCCTCTTCCCCCTCCGGGTGATCCATCCCCAGCTCGTTAATCTTCCGCGTCAACGTATTCCGACCCCAGCCCAGCAGGATGGAAGCATCCCGACGACGACCGCCGGTATGTTTCAGCGCTGTTTCGATCATGATGCGCTCAAACTCCGGTACAGCCGTATCGAGAATCGCTTTTCGTCCGCGCTTTAATTCCTGCTCGGCCCAGTTTCGCAAACCTTCCTGCCAGGTCTGGCCCGTCGCCGGAGCTTCTGCCTGCTGCATCAGCTCCGGTGGAAGATCATCTATGTGAACCTCGCGGCCACTGGCCATCACGGTCAGCCAGCGGCAGGTGTTTTCCAGCTGGCGGACATTGCCGGGCCAGGGCAGGGTGGTCAGGTATTCTTCCGCTTCCGGGCGTAGCAGTTTGGTTTCCACCGCCAGTTCCTTGGCTGCGCGTTTGAGGAAGTGCTCCATCAGTCGGGGGATGTCTTCCCGGCGTTCCGCCAGTTTGGGCAGGTGTACCCGGATCACGTTCAGGCGATGGAACAGGTCTTCCCGGAAGGTGCCGGCCTGGACCAGTTTTTCCAGGTCCTGGTGTGTGGCGGCGATGATGCGTACGTCCACCTTGATGGGTGTGGTACCGCCCACCCGGTAGAATTCGCCGTCGGCCAGTACCCGTAACAGCCGAGTTTGGGTGTCGGCAGGCATATCGCCGATTTCATCCAGAAACAGGGTGCCGCCGTTGGCTTGCTCGAAACGCCCCTGTCTGGCGGCAGCGGCGCCGGTGAAAGCGCCTTTCTCATGGCCGAACAGCTCGGACTCGATCAGGTCCTTGGGGATGGCTGCCATGTTCAGCGCGATAAACGGGCGGCTGGCCCGGGGGCTGTGGTTGTGCAGGGCCTGAGCCACCAGTTCTTTACCGGTGCCACTTTCGCCGTTGATCAGTACGGTGATGTTGGAGTGCGACAGGCGCCCAATGGCCCTGAAGACTTCCTGCATGGCGGGCGCTTCACCAATGATCTCGGTATTGCGTTGGGTGCTCTCGGCCTGGGGCTCTGAGGTGGCCCTGCGCTCATGGCTATGAGCTACTGCCCGCTTCACAAGGGCGACAGCGTCATCCACATCAAAGGGCTTGGGCAGGTATTCGAAGGCGCCGGTCTGGTAGCTGGTTACCGCGCTTTCCAGGTCGGAGTGGGCGGTCATGATGATCACCGGCAGGTCCGGGTGCACCTCAACAATCTGGGACAGCAGGGTGATGCCGTCCACGCCGGGCATGCGGATATCGCTGATGATGGCGTCCGGCTGTTCGTGCTCCAGCCGCATCATGATGCTTTCACCGCTTTCAAACACCCGGGGCTGCATACCGGCCTGGTTCAGGGCGCGCTCCAGCACCCAGCGTATACTGCGGTCGTCGTCAATGATCCAGACGTTTGCCGGTTGGCTCATAGGTTGTCCTCCAGGGGCAGGAAGATGATGAAGTCGGTTTCGCCGGGCTGGCTCTCACATTCAACCAGCCCGTGATGTTGCCCGATGATGCTCTGGGTGATGGACAAGCCAAGGCCGGTCCCACTCGCCCGTCCACTGATCATCGGGTAGAAAACGTTCTGCAACAGGTCTGGTGGTATGCCGGGCCCGTTATCGATCACATCCACGCGGCAAACCAGACGATGGCGTTTGTGGCCGATGGTGAACTGTCGTAGCGCGCGGGTGCGGAAGGTGATGGTTGGCTGCTCATTGCCAGACCTCTCTGCCTGGTTTTCGAAGGCGGCTTCCATGGCGTTACGGGCGATGTTGAGAAAGGCCTGGATCAGCTGCTCCTTGTCGCCCTGGAATTCCGGAAGGCTGGGGTCGTAATCACGGCGGAAGGTCAGCCGGCCGCGGCTTTCCGCCTCCAGCAAGGTTTTCACCCGTTCGAGCACTTCATGAATGTTGGTGGGGGCAAGTTTCGGCGCTTTGTTGGGGCCCAGCATTCTGTCCACCAGGGATCTGAGGCGATCGGCTTCTGCAATAATGACCTGGGTGTATTCCTTCTGGCCTTCATCATTCAGTTCCCGGTCCAGAAGCTGCGCAGCTCCCCGAATGCCACCCAGCGGGTTCTTGATCTCGTGGGCCATACCCCGCACCAGAATCCGGGTGGTTTCCTGCTGGGATATGATGTCCTCTTCCCGGCTGATGCGCAGTAGCCGATCCCGTGGCTGTATTTCGATCAGCAACTCGGCAGGGTCCAGACTGATGGGCGATACCGAGTAGTCAACAGTTAGTCGCAGACCGCTGGTGAGCACGAATTCTGCTTCACGGCGGGTGTAGGACTGACCGTTCTCCGCGGCGGCGTACAGGGTTTTCAGGGCGTCTTTAGAGTCGATCAGAATGTCGTTGATCGGGGCGCCCTGGCTTCGGGTAATGCTGGTTTCAAACAGACTCTCGGCGGCAGGATTCAGGTACTGGATCTGCAAGCCTTCCCTCAGCACAATCACCGCGGTGGTAAGGCTGTCCAGTATGCTTTTGTATCCGGCCGGTATTGCCATGCTTCCATCCCTTTTGGTGGGCAATGCTGAGTACTCACGCAGTTTTGCAAAAAGCGAACCACATTGGAGGATTGCAGCGTTGAAAATGCGCATTTTGCGGGCATTGCGGTTTGACGGCCCGTAAACGCGCCGTTGTGTAGTGCATAAGTCTTATTGTGCCGGTCAGAATGCCGGCCGGGCGCCCTGTGAATGGTCAGAGTATGGCTGCTTTGTGGTGCGAGCGCACTAAAATAGTGCGTTGTGTGGGGTGGAATGGCCGCATCGGCCCGACAGGGTATGATATCCATGTGCCCTCTCCAGGGAGGAGAGGGCTCCGGAAAGGTGCGTCAGTTGTTAACGCTGGGCCGGTGAATGGTGAAAGTAATGGTTTCGCCGCTTTTGATGGTGACACCGTCGCTGTCAACGATGTTGACGCCGGCGTCGTGGGTGCCCCGGTAGACGTTGCGCACCATAACGGTTCCGGATTGACTCTGGCCGACAGGCTGGCCATCCAGGGTGACTTCGTACTTGTGATTGTTCCGCAGTGAGGGGGAACTGGTAACCTGGAATTCCACGTTGCCACTGCCGCTGTGGAAGGCCTCATCATCGCCAGGGGCGACGAATGTCACGCTGTCGTACGCCGCGCCTTCCTGTTCCACCTTTTGCCTGAGCCTTTCGGGTTCCCGGACCGCCTCGGGTTTGGGCAGGGTGACGGTGGTTACCGGCTTGACCTTGATCTCTTCAGCTTCGGTACCTTCTACAGGTTCGTCGGTATAGGTGACGTTGCCCTGAGCATCAACCTGACGATACACCTCTGCAGAAAGGGGGAAGGCGACGAAAGCGATAATGCCTGCGACATATGCGAGCCGTGGTTTCATAGATACAACCTGTCTGTTGTTTTATCCGATTATCTGCGCCAGGCCCATGTATTTCAACGCCATTCCTGCCGTGCTTGGTTACATTACGTTAAGGGGGGCGGGCTGTTGTGATTGCGGGCACAAAAAAGCCCCGCGCGGGGCGGGGCTTCTCTGACTGCTGGCGCCTGTGGCGTCTTAGCAGGAGTAGTACAGCTCAAACTCGACCGGGTGTGTGGTCATGTTGAGCTTTTCAACTTCGCCACGCTTCAGGTCAATGTAGCCACCGATCATGTCTTCGGTGAACACGCCGCCACGGGTCAGGAACTCGTGGTCCGCTTCGAGGCAGTCCAGGGCTTCCTGGAACGTCTCGGCAACGGTGGGGATGTTCAGGGCTTCTTCCTTCGGCAGATCGTACAGATCCTTGTCCATGGCATCGCCAGGGTGGATCTTGTTCTGGATGCCGTCGAGGCCAGCCATCATCAGCGCTGCAAAGGCCAGGTACGGGTTGGCAGAAGCATCCGGGAAGCGAACCTCGATTCGACGGCCCTTCGGGCTGTTGACGTACGGGATACGGATAGAGGCGGAACGGTTGCGGGCGGAGTAGGCCAGCATTACCGGTGCTTCAAAGCCCGGAACCAGACGCTTGTAGCTGTTGGTAGAAGCGTTGGTGAAGGCGTTGATGGACTTGGAGTGCTTGATAATGCCGCCAATGTAGTAAATGGCCATCTCGCTCAGACCGGCATAGCCGTCGCCTGCGAACAGGTTCTTGCCATCCTTGTTCAGGGACATGTGTACGTGCATACCGGAACCGTTGTCACCGACAACCGGCTTGGGCATAAAGGTAGCTGTTTTGCCGTAGGCATGGGCTACGTTGTGCACGCAGTACTTCAGGATCTGAACTTCGTCAGCTTTCTTGGTCAGGGTGTTGGCGCCAACACCGATTTCACACTGGCCAGCGGTGCCGACTTCGTGGTGGTGCACTTCAATGACCAGGCCCATGGACTCCATGGCCGCACACATAGCGCCACGCAGGTCGTGCAGGCTGTCTACCGGTGGTACCGGGAAGTAGCCGCCTTTGACGCCCGGACGGTGGCCAATGTTATTGCGATCGAATTCTTCGCCGGATACCCAGGCCGCTTCTTCAGAATGCAGTTCGTACATGGCACCCTGCATATCGACTTTCCAGCGGGCGGAGTCGAAAACGAAGAATTCGGGCTCCGGACCGAACAGTGCGCCGTCAGCGATGCCGGTGGACTTCAGGTATTCTTCGGCGCGCTTGGCAACCGAGCGCGGGTCCCGCTCATAGCCCTGCATGGTGGAGGGCTCGACGATGTCGCAGGTGATGTTAATGGTGGTTTCTTCAGTGAACGGATCCAGCACAGAGGTTTCGTCAACCGGCATCAGGATCATGTCGGATTCGTTAATGCCCTTCCAGCCAGAGATGGAGGAGCCATCGAACATCTTGCCGTCGGCGAAGAAATCCTCATCAACCTCGGTTGCGGGCAGGGTTACGTGCTGCTCTTTACCGCGGCTGTCAGTGAATCGCATGTCGACCCATTTGACTTCGTGTTCTTTGATCAGATCAATCGTCTTGGACATTGTGCAAGCTCCGTCAGTTATCCCGCAGGGCGGGCGATTTCTGTGTACGTTGTTGCCGGATCGTTCAGCGGTGCTGACTCCCGATCTTTCTTTCAGGTTGGGCAGCTTATCAAAAGCTGTTCCTTCTTACCTGCAAATTCGGCTGCCTGAAGTGAAGCAATAGGCTTGCCAGTTTTTAAGGCATGCTCCACAAGGGCGCAGTTACAGGGTTTTCGGGCTGTTTTGGAGCGATCGTCATGACGGCATTGGCTGGCTCGCCCTTTTGTGGTGCATTAAAAGAGTGCGCGCACTGAAAAAATGCACCATACCTGTGCGCGAGGCCTGCCAGCCCCATAGGCGTTTTTCTTCATATAAACGCAATGAAGTTTGCTATATACTGCGCGCCACTTCATTTTAGACCCGGAAATTCAGCGCAACCGCTGAGTCTCGTCAGGGTGCACCCGGGCTGCCCGGCCTGGCAAATGAAATTCATTTTACGGATTTGAGACGGCATGTAAGGGGCATAGCGCCTGCTGAAGACCGCTCAGGTCATTCAGTGCATGCTGCAGGAATATTGTTGTGATAGATAAACTTCGTAATATCGCCATTATCGCCCACGTCGATCATGGCAAAACCACGCTGGTGGACCAGTTGTTGCGCCAATCCGGTACGCTGGACCGCAAAGAGCTCGAAAGTGAGCGCGTGATGGATTCCAACGACCAGGAAAAGGAACGCGGCATTACCATCCTGGCCAAGAACACCGCGCTGAAATGGCACGACTACGACATCAACATCGTCGACACCCCGGGCCACGCCGACTTCGGTGGTGAAGTAGAGCGTGTGATGAGCATGGTGGATTGCGTGCTGCTGGTGGTTGATTCCATTGACGGGCCGATGCCACAGACCCGTTTTGTCACCCAGAAAGCCTTTGATGCCGGCCTGCATCCGATTGTGGTCGTGAACAAGATTGACCGTCCGGGTGCCCGCCCGGACTGGGTGGTGGATCAGGTGTTTGATCTGTTCGACAACCTGGGTGCCAGTGACGAGCAACTGGATTTTCCGATTGTCTTTGCCAGTGCCCTGAACGGCATCGCCGGGATGGATCATGAAAAGCTGGACGACAACATGGATGCGGTTTTCCAGGCCATTGTCGACCACGTACCCGCGCCACAAGTCGATCGCGATGGTCCATTCCAGATGCAGATTTCCCAGCTCGACTACAACAGCTTCCTGGGTGTTATCGGGATTGGCCGCATCAGGCGTGGCAAGGTCAAAACCAACTCCCCGGTGACGGCTATCGGTGCCGATGGCAAGAAGCGTCAGGGCCGAATCCTCAAGATCATGGGCCACTCCGGTCTGCAGCGTGTCGAAGTCGACGAGGCGCAGGCAGGTGATATTATCTGCGTCAGCGGCATGGATGAGCTGTATATCTCCGACACGCTGTGCGACCAGGCTGCCGTCGAAGCCCTGCCGCCGCTGACGGTGGACGAGCCAACGGTTTCCATGACCTTCCAGGTCAACGATTCGCCGTTCTGTGGCAGGGAAGGCAAGTTCGTCACCAGCCGCAACATCAAGGAGCGCCTGGAGAAGGAGCTGCTTCACAACGTCGCTTTGCGCGTTGAAGAGGGCGAGTCCGCAGACAAGTTCAAGGTATCCGGTCGTGGCGAACTGCACCTGTCGGTGTTGATCGAGAACATGCGCCGGGAAAACTTCGAGCTCGCCGTGGGTCGTCCGGAAGTGGTTATCCGTGAGATTGACGGGGTAAAGCAAGAGCCCTATGAGAACGTGATCATCGACATTGAAGAGCAGCACCAGGGTGCTCTCATGGACCAGATGGGTTTCCGCAAGGGTGACCTGACCAATATGGTTCCGGACGGCAAGGGGCGTATGCGCCTTGAATATACGATTCCGGCGCGTGGTCTCATCGGCTTCCGTAACTCTTTCCTGACCATGACATCCGGCTCGGGCATTCTGACGTCGACCTTCAGCCATTACGGTCCGATCAAGAGCGGTGATATGACCAGCCGCCAGAACGGTGTGCTCGTCTCGATGGCAACCGGTGCGGCGCTGACCTATTCGCTGGAAACGCTGCAGAGCCGTGGCAAGCTGTTCCTGGATCCGGGGCAGGAAGTTTATGAAGGCCAGTTATGCGGCATTCACAGCCGTGATAATGACCTGGTGGTCAACCCCACCAAGGGCAAGAAGCTGGACAACATGCGTGCCTCCGGCAAGGACGAAGTTATCGCCCTGGTGCCGCCCATCAAGTTTACCCTTGAGCAGGCACTGGAGTTTATTGATGAAGACGAATTGGTGGAGGTAACTCCCAAATCGATTCGTCTGCGCAAGAAGCTCCTTACTGAAAACGAGCGCAAGCGCGCCCACAAGAAGTAATTTCAGTGCGGTAACAACAAGAGAAAGGGGCAGATGACATCTGCCCCTTTTTCGTTCACTTCAGCTAAACTCCGGTTACATCCTTTTTCCGGAGCGTTTTATGCTCACCCTGTTTCCCGACATCAAGCCCAATGCCCGGCATCGTCTTGCGGTGGACCCTCCCCACGAACTCTATGTGGAAGAAAGTGGTAACCCGGATGGCATTCCGGTGCTCGTTGTTCACGGCGGCCCGGGAGGCGGTTGCGAGGATTATTACCGTCGGTTTTTTGATGCTGAACGGTATCGGATCATCCTGATGGACCAGCGTGGCGCAGGGCGCTCCAGTCCGCTGGCGGCATTCGATGGTAACACCACGCAAAAACTGGTGGAGGACATGGAAAC
Organism: Marinobacter panjinensis; assembly: GCF_005298175.1. NCBI lineage: Bacteria > Pseudomonadati > Pseudomonadota > Gammaproteobacteria > Pseudomonadales > Marinobacteraceae > Marinobacter > Marinobacter panjinensis. Next base: position 133,999 of record NZ_SZYH01000003.1, on the reverse strand, counting down.
GGTCCGTTCGTTTCTTGGTATTACCCAGTGGATTCTGTTCGGAGGCAGTTGGGGTTCCACTTTGAGCCTGGTTTACGCGCAGTCCCACCCGGACAGAGTGCTCGGCCTGGTGCTGAGGGGCATCTTTCTGTGCCGCCCCAAGGATATACACTGGTTTTACCAGGAGGGTGCCAGCCGTGTATTTCCCGACTACTGGCAGGATTTCCTGGCGCCCATTCCCGAGAATGAGCGGGATGATCTGGTATCCGCCTATTATCGGCGCCTCACCAGCACTAACGAGCTTGAGCAGATTCAGGCTGCAAAGGCCTGGTCCATCTGGGAGGGGCGGTGTGCGACCCTGCATCCGAATCCCAGGGTGGTGGAGCATTTCGGTCACCCCCACGTGGCGATCGCACTGGCCCGGATTGAATGCCACTATTTTATGAACAGCGCCTTTCTGGAGGACAATCAGATCATCCGTGATGCCGGCGCCCTGAAAGACATCCCCGGCATCATCATTCACGGCCGTTACGACATGGTTTGCCCCCTGGATAATGCCCTTGCCCTGAGTGAGGCGTGGCCAGAAGCGGACCTGAGAATCATTCGGGATGCCGGCCATTCTGCCTCTGAGCCGGCGATTGTCGATGCGTTGATGCGAGGCGTAGATGAGGTGGCTGCAAGGCTTGATGGCAGCGCCGAATAGGCACCGCTTCGCACAACCAACAAATACCCCTTAAGAGGGGTTGCGGCGAGCCTGTGGCGTGGATAAACTCCCGCAGAACTTTTAAGTCCTTCCGCAGGGAGTTCAATGAAAGGACTGATACAGCGAGTTACTCACGCCAGCGTTACCGTTGATAAACAGACTGTCTCCGCCATAAAAGCAGGCCTTTTGCTGTTGCTCGGGGTTGAGAAGTCGGATAGTCCGGAAACCGCAGAAAAACTCTGCCGCAAAGTGGTCAATTACCGGGTATTTCCCGATGACCAGGGACGGATGAATCGCAGCCTGCTTGATACAGGTGGCTCCCTCCTCGTTGTACCCCAGTTTACCCTTGCTGCTGATACCCAATCGGGCACTCGCCCCGGATTTTCCGTTGCTGCCTCTCCAGATCACGCCGAAGCTATGTTTCAGGCGTTCCTGGCGGTGTCAGAACAGCATCTGGGAAGTGCTGCTGTTGGTCGTGGGCAGTTTGGTGCCGATATGAAAGTGGCTCTGGAGAATGACGGGCCTGTCACTTTTCTGCTTGAGGTAGGGGGTGAGCCGGGGTGAGGGTAGGTACATGCACTGAGTTGGCGCAAGTGGCTGGTTGCTGTCCTTTTCTGGTGCGGCGTGATTCCGATGTAATGACGCTTTTTGTTTCTCCGGCCCACTTTTTTTGGTTAACTTATTGAAAATAAAAGGGCGGCTTTATAGTGGCACCGGATTTGAACAGTAGCTGGCCAGGGGGCGACCGTGTTTGTGAGCATACATATGTCCCCTGATAAACCCGGTAGAGCTAAAAGGCGCCAATGAAAAAGATTTGCAAAAAAGAGTTGGTTGTATTAAAACTGCTTCATCACTCAAAGCTTTAAGAAAAAGCTGTAAGTGATTGACGTGAAAAGGCCCAGCTTGGTCTTTACAAAAAAACAAAGAAAAAGAATTATTATTGCTTTGTCATAAAAATGACATGGTAAATACACAGAATAGGGCCAAACCAGCCCGACTGGTGAAGTCTGAAGAGCGGGAATTGAACCCGACGCTAAAACCTGAGTTAACTCAATAAAGGAAGACGCAACATGAAAAAAACGCTCATCGCATCTGCTATTGCAGCCGCAACTTTCTCCGGCAGCGCGCTGGCACAGACTACTGCTTCAGCTTCCGAGCTGGCAGCTCGCATGGACTCCATGCCGACCGTTTACGGTAATATTCAGTATGTTCTCTATAACGACAACTTTGATGGCGGCCCCTCAAGCTTAGAGCACGCTGATAACGGTTCAACTCTGGGTGTGAAGCACGAGCACGAAATTGCTCCGGGCATCACTGGTTTCTTCAAGCTTGAGCTCGAAGGTATCAACGCCGATGACAAAGACGCGGAAAATGACAATGCGGGTCTGAACGAGCTGGACGAAGCCTACATTGGTGTTAAGGGCGATTCTTTCGGCCAGGTATGGGTTGGTTCTGACGACTCAACCTATGAGCGAGCTGTTACGGAAATTTCCGAGTTCTACGAAGTGGCTCTGCTGAACCAGGGCGTTGACTATACCACTGGCGAAGGCGACCTGATCCAGTACATGTCACCGTCTTTCGGCGGGCTGAGCCTGTGGGCGGCCGTGCAAGTTAATGGTGACAATGACACCAAGGCTGGAAGCGACAAATCCTTCCCGTACCAGTTGGCTGCTGTTTACGAGATGGACGCTCTGGAACTGGCTGCGGCCGTTGACTCTAACGACACCAGCGATGGTAACAACGAAAACACATATGGTCTGCGTGCAAGTTTCGACGCGGACGCTCTTCGTGTGACTGGTGAATTCCACACTCGTAAAGATGCTTCCGACACCTTCGGTGTGATCGGTTACTACACCATTGGTGCTAATCAGTTTGCCCTGTCATACGAGCTGACGCAGTATGACGATGAGTCCAGCTTTGGTGATGTCGATTCCGACACCATCACTCTTCAGGCTTTGCACAACATCTCCGACCACATGTACGTCTACTTCGAAGGCTACCTGGGTGGCGGTGACGACGTGTATGAGTACGAAGATGAACTGGGTAATACTGCCTTTACCGACGAGCGCTCCATCGCCTCTGTCGGTGCTGTTTACTACTTCTGATCAGCTAACCAGCTAGTCACCAAGTAGTCGAAAAACCGGCAGCCTTCGGGCTGCCGGTTTTTTTATGTATGCTGATATCACATTCCTCATGTCAGGAGGGGCGATGGCCCAGGAACTGGAAATCAAACTCAGCGTGGCGCAGTCCGATCTCGACCGGGCGGTGGCTTGGCTGTTGAGCCAGCCAAATACCAATCCATCAGACACCTTGCGGTTGGGCAACACCTATTACGACACGCCCAACGGTGATCTCAACCGGCAGAAAATCGCCCTGCGGATCCGCAAAATGGGCGACAAAACCATCCAGACTCTGAAAACCCGAGGCGAATTCGTGGATGGTGCCCACCGTCGGCAGGAGTGGGAGTGGCCATTGATAGGTACCAGGCTCAAAATGGGGTTGATTGCCGATACGCCCGTGGGGCAAAGCGTGAACCTTGCTGAGTTGCAACCCGTGTTTGAAACCAACTTCGAGCGCCGGGTGGTTATGATTGAGCAGGGGGAAAGCCTGATTGAGGTTGCCATTGATTCCGGGGAAATTGTGGCTGGCGGCCAGTCACGCCCGCTGAACGAAATTGAATTCGAGCTCAAGGCAGGGGATGCATCTGCCTTGCTTACCTGGGCACGTAGGCTGGCAGACGAAGTGCCGGTATTCCTGAACCTCGTCAGCAAAGCAGAGCAGGGGTATTACCTGGCGGGGCTCTATCAACCAACTCAAGAGGCGGGTGCGGGTTCAGAACTGGCAGTGAGCGATTTTCTGTTTCTTCTAAGTGTTTCATGGCTGACCGGCCAGCCGTTTCCTGTCGAAGAAGATGAACTTGGCGCGATAAGCGGCCTGGCGACAGAGCGCGGCGTAGAAAGGCTGTATCAGCAAGTAATGCGTGCCCTGGCCGATGGTGTACCTGTCAGCGATCTGGTCTCTGGCAAGGAACTCGGTCAGCTGCAACTGGCCATTGCTGCAGGCTAGCAACCTTGCGGGCTGGTTATTGGTCGGTTGCCTTTGCTGCAATGGCTTCCTCCTCTGCCGCCTGATCCTGCAGGTCGTGCCATTTCTTGATAAATTCTCGATAGCGGTCCAGGGCTTCCTCCACCACACTTACGTCAGGTGTTTCACTGGATTTCACGAGCACGATCAGTCCCTTGCCTTCGACTTCCTGGTCCGTCGGCGGGTGGCAGACCACCTCGTTATTTTCATCAATGAATGCCAATGCCGTGCCGATGCCGTGGCGGATAAGCGCACTGACGATGTCTGCCCAGGTGAGGTCGTCCAGATCGATCTCGTAACGATGGGGGTGATCGTTCTGATAGTTGAACAGATCCTCCAGGACTTTTTCCGACCCCGGTGCCACTACCGATCGCACCATGATTTCGGGATAGGTCCGGACCGGTCTGATAACGGTGCGAACGCCCATCGCTGTGAAGCGGTCACGGTTTTCATCACGAACGCATTCTGCCGTGATCTTCTGCCCCAGGTTGGACTCACTCAATCGGTGGGCAATATCAAAGGTCAGGCTGTCTGAAGTAGGGTCGGCCTCGTCGGAAGCCAATATAATAATGTGGCGAGCACTTCCGGCATGGACTGCCTTAAGCGCCGCTGGGTCACTGCCGGTACCGTGGAAGTGAACCAGGCCGTTGTCTGCCAATTCCGGGGGGAGTCCCTCGGGAAAGTGCTGCGTCAGTATCATGATGGGAACAGTTTCATAGCCTGGTACGGCGCGCATCTGGGAGGCAAAGCGTGAAAAGTACTGCTCGCCGCCAGTCTGTGGTGTGTTGATGATAACAATGTGATCTTTCATGGCGTATACCCAGCGTCCGGTTAAGATGCGTTCCCGGCGGTAGAACCGGTATTCAATATAGTCACTGACAATTAGCGTTAACAGGGTGATGGCCCCTACGAACATCATGAGGATAGTGCTGATTCTGCCTACGTAGGTTTTCGGGGCAAAGTCGCCATAACCTACGGTCACCAGCGTGGTCATGGTCATCCACGTGGATTCAAACAGGTTGAGATCCTCAGCCGCCCAGATAATCAGTACCTGGGCAATCAGCAGTCCTGCAAGAATAATGAAAAGCCGCTTGATGCGTGACTGGATAAGCCCGGACATGGGCAGGTGGGACAGCTGGTGTTCCGGGTTCAGCGGCCGGCGATTCCTCTGCATCGGTGTCCTTACAACGGTTCAGTCGGGGGAGAGTTCGTTATACAGTACGGGAAATATAACAGACACACAGGGGTTTGCATTATGTCTGAGCCTTGGCGCTCACTACCGACGGTGTTGGCGGATGATGTGGCCGGCACCTGGCACTCGGTGTTTCCGGAAGGCGTGCCGGAGTTCCTGCGTACCTCCGGTGGCGTTTCCGATGAAGATGTGGCCCAGGCCCTGGCCCGCAGCCTGTTCTTGAAGCAAACCCTGGAACGTCATTCGGACCAGGTTGAATCTCTGTGCCGCTCACGGCCGCTGAGAGAGCCCACCACCAAGGATTACCTGAGCGAGCGCTGGCAGGAGTTCCTGGCGGAAGTGACGGATGAGACCAGCCTCCATGTTGCACTGAGACGCTTCCGGATGGAGACCCAGTTCCGGATTATCTGGCGGGACCTGATGCGCTGGGCAGATATGGCCGAAACCATCGCCGCCACCAGCGACTTTGCCGACATCAGCATCCAGGCCGCCCTGGACTGGCTGTATGACGACACTTGCGAGCAGTCAGGAACCCCCTGGGGCATGAACCCTGCCACTGGCGAGGAGGGTCCGCAGCCTTTGATCGTCCTGGGGATGGGCAAACTGGGCGGACATGAGCTCAATGTGTCCTCTGATATTGATCTTATCTTTGCGTTCCCGGGTAAAGGTGAGACCCGTGGTGGGCGCCGATCCATCGATAATCAGCAGTTCTTTATCCGCCTGGGGCAGCGGCTGATCCAGGCGCTGGACCAGATTACCGCTGACGGCTTTGTGTTTCGCGTGGACATGCGCCTGCGGCCCTATGGGCAGAGTGGAGCACTGGCCCTGAGCTTTGCCGCCCTGGAAACCTATTACCAGGATCAGGGTCGGGACTGGGAGCGCTATGCCATGGTCAAGGCCCGGGTAGTGGCCGGTGATCAGGAAGTCGGCCAGGTGTTGATGGACAGCCTGAAGCCCTTTGTTTACCGCAAGTATATTGATTTCAGCGCGTTTGAGTCCCTGCGCAGCATGAAGTCCATGATCAGCCGGGAAGTCCGGCGCAAAGGCCTGGAAAACAATATCAAGCTCGGCAATGGTGGAATCCGCGAGATTGAGTTCGTGGTTCAGGCCTTCCAGCTTATAAGAGGCGGCCGCGACCGGGAGCTGCAGCAGCGTGAACTGCTGGTGATCCTCAAAGAGCTGGAAGAGCTGGAACTGTTGCCGTCGCAGGTGGTGAAAGAGCTGAGGGCTGCTTACATTTTCCTTCGCAATCTGGAACACGCCCTCCAGGGAATGGAAGACAAGCAGACCCAACTGCTGCCGGATAATGACCTGGCCCGTGCTCGTGTCGCTCTGATCATGGGATTTGACGATTGGGCATCCTGCACTGAGGCGTTGGAAAAACATCGCGAAAGGGTGGCGACGCACTTCGCGGACATCATTGCCATTGAGGACGAGGAACACGAAACCGCTGCACTTGATGAAGGCTGGCAGGAACTCTGGCTGGGCGAAATGGATGAAGAGGCCGCGACTGCCTGGCTCCGCGAGCACGATTTCGAGGATCCGGAAGGCAGCTATTCCGCCCTGAGTGACCTGCGTGGAACCCGCACTCTGCAAACGTTGCAGACCCAGGGGCGGCAGAGGCTCAACAAGTTCATGCCGGTGTTGCTGGAAGCGCTCACTCACGTGGAAGGCCCGTCCCAGACCCTGTCCCGCGTTCTGCAACTGGTGGAAGCCATCCTGCGCAGGACAGCCTACATGGTGCTGCTGATGGAGAACCCGGGTGCGCGAACACAACTGGTGCGCTTGTGCAGTGAGAGCCCCTGGATTGCCAGCCAGCTGGCGGAAACGCCCCTGCTGCTGGATGAACTGTTGAATGCGGAGAGCCTGTACAGTCCGCCCGCGAAAACCGAACTCCAGGACGACCTGCGCCAGCAAATGCTGCGGATTCCCTTCGAGGATCTCGAAGAGCAGATGGAAACCCTGCGGCACTTCAAGAAGGCTCACATCCTGCGAGTGGCCGCCTCAGAGATCCGGGAAACCCTGCCGCTGATGAAAGTCAGCGATTATCTGACCTGGATTGCCGAAGTGGTGCTGGACCATGTGGTGGACGTTGCCTTTGCCAACCTGGTCAGCCGCCATGGTTATCCACGGCGCAAGGATGGCTCTGTCTGTGATACCGATTTCGCCATCATTGGTTATGGCAAGCTGGGGGGTATCGAGCTGGGTTACACCTCCGACCTGGACCTGGTATTTATTCATGACGCTGATCCCGAGCAATCGACAAACGGCGAAAAGCCCATCGACAACGCGGTGTTCTACACCCGGCTGGGGCAGCGCATTGTGCACATCCTTAATACCCAGACTCCTTCGGGTCAGCTCTACGAAGTGGACATGCGCCTGCGTCCCTCTGGCAATTCCGGGCTGTTGGTCAGCACTTTGACGGCTTTCGAGAAATACCAGCGCAACGATGCCTGGACCTGGGAGCATCAGGCCCTGGCCCGTGCTCGCGGGGTGGCCGGCTGCAAGGAGACTCTGGACGCTTTTGAAAAGCTGCGCAGCGACATACTGTGCCAGCAACGAGACCGGGACAAGCTGCGGGAAGAGGTGGTCAATATGCGCGAAAAGATGCGCACAACGCTTGGCACACCGCAGGTCGAGGGCAAGAAACCGGAGGTTTTTCACACCAAGCACGATTTCGGCGGCATTATCGATATCGAGTTCATGGTGCAGTACCTGATGCTGGCCTGGTGTTCCGAGCATCCGGAGCTGACCCAGTGGTCCGATAATATTCGCCAGATGGAGGAATTGGGCCGGGCAGGGGTATTACCGGTTGAGGACACGGAAAAGCTGCGAGAGGCCTATATTACCCTGCGCTCCACCATTCACCGCCGGGCGTTGCAGAACCTGAACAGCCAGGTGTCAGGGGATGCGTTTCCCGAGGAGCGTGCCTACATCCAGAGTATGTGGAATCGAGTGATGTTGGGGTGATATTAGAGTGATTGCGCCTCTTCGTAAGCCCGGGATTTCCTGCTAGAATGCCGGCATCCCGAAAAAGAGCGCTTTAGGAGCAGAAACAATGTCGATGGCTGATCGTGATGGCTTCATCTGGATGGATGGTGAAATGGTTCCCTGGCGGGAAGCCAAAACGCACGTGCTGACTCATACTCTGCACTACGGCCTGGGCTGTTTCGAGGGTGTGCGCGCCTACAGCACCGACAAAGGCGCCGCAATTTTCCGCCTGAAAGAACACACCGACCGCCTGTTCCGCTCCGCCCACATCCTGAACATGAAAATGCCGTTCAGCAAGGACGAGCTGAATGCCGCCCAGTGCGCAGCGGTAAGGGACAATAATCTGGATGAAGCCTACCTGCGCCCAATGGCGTTCCTGGGCTCCGAGGGTATGGGCCTGCGTGCAGACAATCTGAAGGTGCACGTAATGGTAGCCGCCTGGAGCTGGCCGTCGTACATGTCACCGGAGGCGAAGGAACTGGGCATCAAGGTTCGCACCTCGTCCTACACTCGTCACCACGTCAACATCACCATGTGTAAGGCGAAGGCCAACGGCAACTATATCAACTCCATGCTGGCCCTGAACGAGGCTATTTCCGGTGGTGCGGAAGAAGCCCTGTTGCTGGATAACGAAGGCTATGTTGCCGAGGGTTCCGGCGAGAACATCTTCATCCTGCGCGATGGCGTTCTCCACACTCCGGAGCTGACCTCCTGTCTGGAAGGCATTACCCGGGCCACTATCCTTGAATTCGCCAAGGAGCTGAACATCCCGGTGAAAGAACGCCGTATCACCCGTGATGAAGTCTACATCGCGGACGAAGCCTTCTTTACCGGTACCGCCGCCGAAGTATTGCCCATCCGTGAACTGGACGGCCGCGTGATCGGTGCTGGCAAACGTGGCCCGATGACGGAGAAGCTGCAGGGTATGTATTTCGATGCCGTGAAGGGCAAGAGTGCAGCCCATTCACAGTGGCTGACATCGGTTAACGGCTAACTACGTACCCATTAACAACACCTGCAGGAAGAGCAAATGGCAGACGTTATCAAAGTGCCGGTCTCCTTCGGCGAAGTGCTGGACAAGATCACCATTCTGGAAATCAAATCCGAACGGATTGCTGACCCGGAGAAAGTCAAAAACGTTCGTCTGGAACTTGATGAACTAAGTGGTACCTGGAACGAGGCCGTGCAGGACCAGGCCGCAATCGCGGATCTGCGGAAGCAGTTGAAGGCCGTCAACGAGGAGCTCTGGGAAATCGAAGACGACATTCGTGACCAGGAAGCCGCTCAGGACTTCGGGCCGAAGTTCATCGAACTGGCCCGCGCCGTTTACGTTACCAACGACAAACGCGCCGCCATCAAAAAAGAAGTTAACGTGGCCCTGGGCTCCCGCTTTGTCGAAGAAAAGTCCTACCAGGACTACACCGCCCGCAAATAACGGTCTCTCTACCGTAGGTCGGATTAGCTCAGCGTAATCCGACAAATCAGAAGCGGCGCCAAGTCACCCCGAATCCGGCGCCGCTTTAATTTCCGCTCCCTGTTTTTCTTCAATCCACCGATCCAGCATCCCGGTAACATCCTCCACTGTCACCATCTCCATCGCCCCCTCAAACTCCGCCTTGGCCCCCCAGCGCGCCTCATTAACCGTTTTCCCCGTAAACCGCTCCAACGCCTCCGGATAACGATTCACACACCAATCAAGCGAATTGTAAGGCCCGGAACGATAAGGGTTACTGGCTGCGTAAATACCAAGCACGTCAGTACCCATGGCACTGGCGATATGCGCCGGCCCGGTATCCGGCGCCACCGCAAGATCAGCATGGCTCAGCAGAGCAGTCAGTTGCTTCAGCGTATCCTTGCCACAAATGTTGTGTGCCTGCTCTTCCATCGCATTTTCAATGGAATCGCAAAATTGGGCCTCAAAAGGCGCCGGGCTCCCCACCAGAATGACCTTCATACCATGAACACGAACAGCATGATCTGCCAATCGGGCATACCGCTCCGCTGGCCAGTTGCGCAGTATGTGGCTGGCACAGGGGCTGATCACAAGGTTCTTGCGGTCGTTTGCCAGTTGCTGGCGTGCAAAGGCATGATCTTCCGGACTCAGAGGGATGACCCATTTTGGTGCGGCCGGTTTCAGCCCCAGCGGCTCCAGAAAACTTGCCAGGCAATCCCGCACATGCTGTTGGGGTGCCGGGGCGATCCGACGGTTAATGAAGAGACTGTGCAGGTCCTTGCTGCGGGCCTTGTCGTAACCAACCTTCACTTTGGCAGGGATCATCGCCGCTGCCAGGTTGGCGCGGAATGCCACCTGCATGTGGAGGAGTGCATCGAATTTTTGGGCTTTCAAAGTGTTGCGTAAGTCCGCGTAGCCCTTGCGGCCGGCCTTCTTGTCAAAAACGACAAACTCGACACCCGGGAGGTCCCCAATCAATTTGGCTTCAATCTTGCCTATGACCCAGGTGATTTTGACGCCAGGTAACTGCTCCTGAAGACTCAGGACCACAGGGATGACATGAGTGACGTCGCCAATGGCGGAGAGGCGTAATATGCAGATGGAGTTGATCAAGTTACGGTCCGTTTCCAATCTTTAACTGCTGGATGTGGAGCCGGGCGGGGCTCGTTGGTAAACTGTGCGCCATTCTAGCCTACTGGGCTTTTAACGTCTTTACCCGGCCATCCATGGGTTGCCGGTCCGAGGGTTCCGATCTTTTGACAGTGACAGCGGGCAATACAGATTCCGGAAAGTCAGTACTGCTGGTATCGCCGGAGTATGAGGGTGTTACTGCGCCCTGGTTTTCTCCCGACTTCTGGCAAGACCGGGCAAAGCCGGTTACCTCAGGAGGGCGCGGCGGAGCCTGGTTTATCGACGCGGAAGCTTCCGGCCTGGTGCTTCGTCACTACAAGCGAGGCGGTTTAATGGCGCGGCTGGCGGAAAAGACGTACCTGTTTACCGGTTTTGACCAGGCCAGATCGCTTGCAGAGTTCCGCCTGTTGGGCCGGCTCCGGGCCTTGGGTCTGCCGGTGCCTGAAGCCGTCGCCGCCATCGCCTGGAAGTACCGGTTGTTCTGGTACCGGGCCGCCATATTGGTAAAGCGTATTCCGGGCGCCGTTACGTTTTCAGACAGCGACAGGCTGAGCGATGAATCACTGTGGGCGCTGTTGGGGCAGGTTATTCGCCGTTTTCACGACAGCGGGCTGGATCATGTTGACCTGAACTGTGACAACATACTCGTAGCGGAAGATCAGATCTACCTGATCGACTTTGACCGTTGCCAGCTAGTTTCTGAGAGTGACAATGACGCAGATGCCACATGGAAGCAGCGTAACCTGGAGCGCCTTCACCGGTCTGTCAGGAAGCGGTGCCCCTCCTTGTCCTCATCCCAGCGGGAGAGTCTTTGGCAACACTTGCTGCAGGCCTACCATCGCAAGCCATAACGTCCACACTTCCAAATAGGCTTGATGCATTTTAATGACTACCGTTGAACTCCAGGAAGAGCTCCATGCCAACACCCGCAGAACCCGGATTACTTACCGGGGTCTGGTGAATGGGCAGCAGGCTGCGATTAAGTGTTACCGCAAGCCGATTTTCGGGCTCATTCACTGGATACGGGCGCTGCGCCGTGGCAAGAAAATCCGGCGGGCAGGCGGGCCGGTGCCGCCTATTGTGTTTGCGGGTTGGGTAGCGTCTGAAAAGTGTTTTGGCTACGGGACGGCATTTCTGGAGGGCTATAGACCCCTCCGGACTGTCCTTGGTAATGAAACATCCCGCGCCAGGCAGATTGGTATTATTCGTCTGTTGGGGCAGACCATGGGGGATGCTCATAAGCGGGGTATCGAACAGCTAGACGGGAACCTGACCAATTTCCTCATGGGGACGGAAGACAGGCTCTCCATGGTTGATGAGGACGACATTCGCGTTCATCCGGGCATGCTTCCGTTAAAGGTTGCCATTTCCAATCTCGCCAACGTTGCGGCCCGATTGCCGGACGAAGAAATGGTTGAAGTACTGTTAACTGCCTACCTGGAAGTTGCCTTCGTGGAAAAGGGCTCGGAGTGGGACAGTCGCGCATTCTGGGTCAGTGTTAAGGGCTGGAAGCAGATGCTTGAGTCAAAGCGAGCCAGCCGCAATATTGCCCCAGAAAGAAAGTTTGATTGACTGGCCTGTAAACATCAGAAGGCCGGGCTGTTGCTGGACTTTGTCTATAGGCTGAACCGGAGCATCGCGAAAGATCTCGAAAATATACTTCTCTGAAAAGGCCTAGTACGCTATTTTTACTCGTGCCAAGGAACGAGGCGTGATAAATAAAAATCATCTTCCCGTGAACTGAGATATAACAGCGGTAGATTGCGAAGGTGGCACACGGATGATAGCTTTTTTCTGGAGCCACAGGGTCTCGCAGAAATATTCAGAGATGCGCGTGCCGTTTGGTACTGCCTCGCTACAGAAGTCTGTCATCATTTCTGAAACAGGGAATTGGCCGATAGCCGCTGTAGATATAGAGAAAAATACACCAGTTGCGTTCGAAAAGCTCACTGACTGAATCGGCATCTCTCTGGTGATTTTCAGCTCGCCATCCTGTGCTCCCCAGTTCGAAAGTTAGGAACCATTATGTCGAACCGAGGTTTATTCTTCGTAACGAATCATGAAAATGCGCCGCTGATCTCCAAGAGACTTGTTGAGAGCTATCCCGTAATTATCTCCCGGGAGGAGTCTGATCTCAGTTTTTCAGCGGGTGTTTCCTGTGAGTTCTATTCGACGGAGTACATCAAGTCCCCTTTTTCTGAGCGAGTTGGAGATTCCGACTACAAAGATATTGAGGCCTCTCTCGATCTGGCGCTTGGCAATGCCCACACGTTTTTTATTCTGGAACGACTGCGCTATTTCAACGGCACTGCAAAAATCGACCCCTTTCGCAGTTGCTTTAACTATTTGCCTTATTTGCAGGATAGTTTGTTGCGCGCGGCAGATGTGCTGTGTGCTGCAAAGCCGGACTATATAGTCTTTAGTTCTACCCCCCACGATCTGGAAGCGTGGCTGACGTTTCTACACGCAAGTTCACTGGGAGTGCCCGTTTATGTGGTCTGTCAGACTGAACTGCCGTGGCGCGTGTTCCTGAAACAAATTGGTGCTGAGCCGGGTCTTGGCTACCGCATACTGAGTTACTATCCCGAGCGCAATCTCCCTCACCAGAAACAGGCGGTGATTCAGGGGAGGGATTTGTCATCGGCTGGCCATGACTACATTTTGGCCAAGCGAAACAATTACTCGCTGGCCGAGCCCCTGTATATGAAGCAGCAGAAAAACGGAGGGGAGAAAGATCTGGCTTCTCGTGCGCAGAAGTTGAAAGCCCGGCTGGTGGCCCGGGGTATGCCCAAAAACCGAACGTCCGCCTCAAATTTTGATCGCGAACTGAGCAAAATGTTGGACCGCTATCGAGCTTCGAAACTACGGCGCGCCCTGAGAAAATACTCCATCGACACCATACCGGATGGCAAATTCGTCTGCCTGTTCCTTCATTTCCAGCCAGAGCGAACGTCCATTCCTGAAGGCGGCCGGTATGCATCGCAAATCAACGCGATCTCCGCGCTCAGGAGCCAGCTACCGGATGACTGGGCACTTCTGGTCAAAGAACATCCATCGATGTTTTTGCTAAAAAGTAAACGTCCTTTTCGTCACCCGGATTTTTATACCTTGGTCGCCAGTATGCCGAAGACCTACATGCTGGATGAGTCCCACTCGTCTTTTGATCTGATCGACCAAGCGCAAGCAGTGGCTACTCTTACAGGCACGGTTGGTTTTGAGGCGTTGTGCCGTGGGTGCGTCGCTATTGTTCTGGGAGATGCGGCCTACCGGGGTTATCCAGGAGTTGTTGACATCTACGATATTCAATCCAGGGATATCACGCTGGAAGAGAGAATTGGTTCAGCCTCAGTCGAGCTGAAAGACTCATCTGCGATCGAGGCTTGTGCGGTGGTAACCGAGCAGGCATCGTATTCCGATGGGATCAGGTCTGAGTTAGTGACTCCGGAAACAATGGACATTGCGTTGATGGCGCTGGCAGAGGAACTGAGTCCCTAGAACACTATCTGTTCCGAGGCCTGCGCTCAAAACTTCACGGGCTGTAAGTAGGCCGTTCGCAGTCGTATCAGGAACCAAGGCTTTTACCGAGCCTGAAGAAAGCCAATAAGTGCCATCCTATCTGGCGCTTTCTGGCCCGAAGCGAGAAGGGAGAAATGTGGCACTGAAGGTTAGTAACAGCTATAGCCTCTTTGTAGAATCTGTTTTCCCACAGGCGCTTCGCGACACGCCCCATAAATCTGTCAGCCAGTATGGGGTGACCGCCGAGGAACTGTTTGTGTCTGGAAAGGACAGTCAGATCCGCTTCTGCCTGACGCTCTCTTTTTTCGTCCCGGCTGAGTCTCGGTCCTCCGTGGATTCGAAAAAACAGCACGGCAGCCTCCTCCGGTTTGGCGCAATAGTCCTTTGCCAGTAGCTTGAAGATCAGATCCCTGTCCTCTGACACGGTAAGGCCTTCATCAAATCCTCCTACCTGAAGAAGGCATGAACGCTTGAAGGCCATGCCGGATGACGTTGCGTCAAAAAGTCCGGCTAGAACCTCATCGGGACTTTTCGTTGTCGGGACGAAGGGAACGGATGCTCGCTTGGGTACTTGCACCCCCTGGTCTTCATAAACCATGGTTCTGGAGGGCCAAATAAAGTCAGGTGGTGGAATGGCTTCTGTTGCATCGGCCATTTTTACGAGAAAGTCTTCCGCCAACCAATCATCATCATCGAGAAAAATAAGCCAATCTGTCTCTGTCGCCTGGATACCTTGGTTACGAGCGGCTGACACACCAACACTTTCGTCATTCCGCAGAATCTTACGGCAATCTTGATAGTAGTCTTCAACCTGCTGTCTAACTGGTACGTCACTACCATCATCAACAATGACTATTTTCGCCTGGTGAGAGCTCTTTTGTTGAAGGACCGAATCGATAGCTTCTCTTAAATACCCTGGTCGGTTCTTGGTGGTGATTATGACGGTGAATTGGGTTGGCATAGGGATTGCGCTCAATCCTTTGATGGTAGATTCAAACCTGCGGCGGATAGAGTCTACCATTTATTCGGCGTGTCAGCAGTCGTGAGGAGGCTGCGAACATTTTAATGTTGGGGAGATTAGGCGATCCTAACTGCGTTCCGTTTTTTCTTCCGATGCGACACTGCTCAGCAACAGAACCGTCGGAAACCAAAAACAGAACCATTCGTAATCAAATGCCGCAAAAGCATAGCCGCCATCAAAAACCAATGCCACCTGCCCAGTTATGAGTGGCAATGTCATCCAGAACGTGCGAGGCCGATCCTTAGCAGCCAATCGCAGACCCAGAACAGGGGCCCATAGCAGCACCCATAGTATTAGCCCAATGGCTCCTAAATAATGGAACACTGATAACGCCATATTATGCGGATGCACAAAACTGACAAAACCGTCACCATCAGGATCGGGGACCATCACGGGTGACATGGTGTATGAAAGCCCATGGCCAAGCCAGGGAGCCGTTTCCAGTGTTCGGTGCAGCGATGACCACCAGATTTCTGGCCGCCAGGAGAGGCCACGGCTGGTATAGATCTCAGGAGCCAGAAGCAATATAGCGATACCGCCGGTAAGCAGTAACCCCGCCAAAATCATCCATAAACGGCCGCCTACCAGGATAACAGACGCGATCACCATAACAGCCAGAGCAACCAGGCCGGTCCGCTGTTCCAGAACAATCAGGTACGCCAGAAAAACTATCATAATGGCCGCACCCAGTATTCGCCATCCGGCTGTAGGTACTTTATGCATCAGGGCACCGGTCATAGCTAGCTGCGGTGCTACAACCAGTGTCGCATGAAGAGTATTCATTGGCTTAATGCCCATTGCCAACAAAGCCTCGTTGCTCCCGGAGTACATCCTCTGCCCAAGGGAAGCGCCGGAAAAGCCATAAAATCCGGCCAAATGCCAGAGGCAAACCAATGCGGTGACCGATACTCCCACCCAGATCAAGGACTCAACCAATCGGTGTTGTTCTGATTGCCACAAATAGGCGAAAAACAGAAAAAGTGCGAGCAGTTGTGCTGCCATTCTCACGGCCCGGGAAGCATTTGGTGTTTCTGACCAGGTAATAGATATCAATGCATAAGCCACATACAGAAGTAGAGGCAGGGCGGGCCAGAGAATTGGCTTCAATTGATGTCCGTTTCGGAATATCCAGATTGGGGAAAGCAGCAGTGCGGGCAGAAAAAATACTGCGTCCATGATATTCATGGCTGCAGAACGGGAGGGGTGCCACAGGAGAATAGAAAACATCAAAGCGAAAGAGAGAAACGCCCAGCTTCGGAAAAGCGTTAGTGGTAAAAAGGCGCTGCCTGGATCATCAATGCTGGAAAGCTGCTTGGTTGGCTTACTGGTCAAAACTGGTACCTTTGTTACATCAATTCTGCTCATCCGGAGATTCCGAAACGGTTCCGAAACGCGTTCGAGATAGTAATTACCGGAGCAGGGGAGGTTGCCCTCCAGGCACTGCAGGCGTTTCGTGCAGTGGCTCTGGCCAACAGACCTTCCGGGCGAAAATACTCGGTAACTAGCGCTGATAGTATTTCCTGAAGTGCTAGCTAGTATGGCGTATTACTCAACAAGTCCCGAAGAATATCCTGATCAATGGGTCTGCTGAAATTTCCCGCCCTGTCCGGCTGGAACATTTCGCCGAGGTATTGGGAGGGGTCATCTCCACCGAGATACTTTGAGACCCTCTGCATGAGATCGGCCGACTCCAGTGTCCTCAGCGTCATCTCCATTGCCTGCCGCTCTGGCCCCTCTTGAAGTGTCGGGATATAGCGTTGCAGTATTCCGGGCAAAGTGAAACTGCATGCGAGCCCATGAGGTATCCCATAATGCAACGTCATGGGGTACGAAATAGCATGGGCGATAGCTGTTCGTGTGGTGCAGATGGCTAGCCCTGCCAGCATGCTGGCCTGCTGCATCCGTTCGCGCTGGTCAAGGTTGTCCGGGGTAGCGAGAAGAGCGGGAAGGGCGTCGTTTGCCAGCGCCAGAGCTCGCAAGGCATAGGTTTCGCTGATCACTGTCCTGTTTTTGTTCCACAGGGATTCCAGAGCATGCGATATGGTATCCAGCGCTGTGTAAAGCGTTTCATCTTCCGGCAGCGAGAGCGTTAGCTGTGGATCCAGGATGGCGTAATCGGGAAAAGTCCGGTCGCCAGTAACTGAGTACTTTTTATTAGCCGTATGGTCCCAGACGGTGGCAAAAGGGGTCACTTCTGCGCCAGTGCCAGCGGTTGTGGGAACTGCGATCAGAGGCAGCTTGTCTGTCCATGCCTGGGCCTTGTTTCCGCGCAGGATATGGTCGAGCGGTGCATCGATGTCGCTTTTCAGTATAACGGCGAGTACTTTGGCTGCATCGATTGCGCTGCCACCCCCAAGGGCGATGATCCCGTCGAGTGGCGTTGCTTTGAGCGAAGCCGCCACTGAATCGAGGTGATCCAGGTCCGGATTGGGAGTGACTTCATCGAATACACTGAGCCGGTCGGTACCCACCAGGGCCCGGACCCGATCAGTAACCCCGCGGCGGGTAAAGCCCGCCGTGGTCACCAGTAACCATTGTCCCGCACTGGCCAGATCTCCGAGTTTGTCGAAGGCTCCGGGACCGGCATGAATAGTCACCGGGTTGTAATGGCTCCAATGGGTCATGGTGGCGTTTCCTCAGTCTCTGGCAGCCTGCATGAAGGCTTCCTTGTTCTGCACCGGAGTGCTGGTTGGCCGTCCGAGATCGTCTCTTGAGCCGGTCGTGATGCGAATTTCCAGCATAACGGGGCCGACCACATTCCGTATACCGTCCCACTCGGCACGGATCGCTTCGAGGCTATCCGCCACCCGGTAGTCCCGGTACCCGCTGGCCCGGGCAATGGCACCAAAATCCGTTGAGTCACCTACGGTGGGTTGCCCGCCGACGGATTCATGGGCGGCATTGTTCAGCAATACGTGAACGAGGTTGGCGGGTGCAACATCTCCAATAATCGGCAGGGCGCCCATGTGCATGAGTACGGATCCGTCCCCGTCTATGCAAACCACCTGGCGCTCCGGGTTGCCCAGGGCTGCGCCGAGAGCAATGGATGCGGTGTGACCCATGCCGCCAACGGTCAGAAAATCCCGTTGTGGCTGACTCGTTTCTACCCGCAGCTCGAAAACCTCCCGGGAGGTTTTTCCGGTTGTCGAAACAACCAGGCTGTCACCGGCCAGCGCGAGCAGTTCCCTGAGAGCATCCTCTCTCTTGAGCGTTGAGGGCATGACGGGCTGGCGACGGGTTTTGTAGCTTGAAAAGGTGTTTTTCCTGACCAGCAGGGCAACCGGCGCGTTTGTGCTGCGCATGGTGTCCAGGGCGTCTTTGAGCAGGGCGTCCTGATCCGAGTCGGCATCAACAATCCAGTAGGGGATTTCAAGCAACTCCAGCTGCGCAGGGGTGATCCTTCCCTGTTTTATATGCTGGGGCTCATCTTTCACACCCGGCTCACCACGCCACCCAACGATCATGAGCATGGGGATCCGGTATACCTCGGGATCTGCAATCGACGTTAACGGGTTAATGGTATTACCCAATCCGGAGTTCTGCAGGTAGACACAGCCATACCCGCCGGTTGTCAGGTGATAGCCGGAAACAAGGGCAACCGCGTTGCCCTCATTCGCTGTGATGATGTGTTCTTTGGGGCTGCTATGGTCATCGATGTAGGCGCACAGGTTGGCAAGCAGCGAGTCGGGTACACCCGCGAACAGGCCGATGCCTCCCTGCTTCAGGGCTTCGAAAAAATGATCAGGTGCCAGCATGGAGTCTCCTTAACGAGTGCCCGGAATCAGTTCAAGAATGTCCTTGATGGGCAGCATATCCGCATCGCATTCGGCAGAACGGTGGTGCTCCAGAATAGACTTGGCAGTTTTCATCATAGCGGGATAGGCACTTCGCAAGAGCTGATTGGCGTAGATAACCACGTTTACGCCGTGCTCCTGGAGCTCTTCCTCGGTTACGGTGTTATAGCTGGAGGGCACGGCCACCAAGGGTTTGCGATCATCCAGGGTGTTATAAAGCCGGCAGAATTCGAAGATTTCCGCCGGGTCCTTCTGGCGGCTATGGATCATGATGCCATCAGCGCCGGCCTCCAGGTAGGCTTTGGCGCGGGTGAAGGCGTCGTCGACCCCTTTCTCCAGGATGAGACTCTCGATTCTGGCAATGATCATGAAATCATCGGTGGTCTGGGCCTTCTTGCCCTCCCGAATCTTGTGGCAGAAGCCTTCAATGGTGTCCTGGGTCTGCGCCACATCGTTACCAAACAGCGAGTTCTTCTTGAGGCCGGTTTTGTCTTCAATGATGGCGGCAGAAACGCCATGCCTTTCCAGGGTCTTCACAGTGAACTTGAAGTGCTCGGTCTGCCCCCCGGTGTCGGCATCGTAGATAATGGGCTTGGTGGTGACTTCCAGTACTTCATTCAGTGTCGTCATGCGGGCGGAGACATCGACGGCTTCGATATCCGGTTTGCCCTTGGCGGTGGAGTCGGTCAGGCTGCTGCCCCACATACCATCGAACTCCCGCTTGCCGTCGGGGGTATCAATGGTGGTGTTCTCGATGATCAGTCCACTCAGGGCATTGTGAATATCGAGGAAACGCAGCAGTGGTTTGACTTTGAGCATCCTGCGCAGTGATTTGAGCCGCAGCTCCGGAGTGGTGCCGATTTCCTTCAGAGCCTTGTTCAGCTGGGTGGATGAAATGCCTTTGGTATAGGGCACCTCCACCAGTTCGCCACCCCACTGGGCGAGGGTATCGATGACGCGCTGGCGGGTTTGCCTCTGCACGCCGTTTTTCCAGTCATCGCCGTGTACCACATAGTCAGGCTTCATGGCTTCCAGGTTGGGCACGTAGTCCAGTGTGGTTTGAGGAATGACCTTTGAAACACCCTTGATGTTCTCGATCACCTGCTGGCGTTGCTCGAATTCCATAAACGGTACGCGCTTGTAGCTGGCAATCGCCTCGTCGGTAAGCAGACCTACTGTGACTTCTCCCAGTTCCTGGGCTTTCATGAGCACATTAAGATGGCCCGGGTGAACGAGATCTGCGCTCATGCCTACGTATACTGTTTTCATATCTGACCTTTTTGAATGCATGTGTCGGGGCTGACCTTTAATCCAGTTGTTTTCTGAGTTCAGCCATTCGCTGAATTTTTTCCCGATAGGGCGATAGCATAGATTGTATGTGACCGGTTTGTCCGATACCGACGTTCTTGCAAGATTGCTCTGGATGAAAATACGGTCCGGAGTCCGGGGTTTTCTGAAGGCCGGCAAATTCACACACACGATCTTCGGCCGACTGATGATCAGTGACGAAGGTTTCGAACGGCAGTGTCAGTATGTCGCTTGCCGGCAGGGAGTTTTTCAGTAAAACGAGGCTCTCCAGCTTGCGGGTAATGCCATCCAGTACAAATGCGACAGGGTCGGATCTGTCTCCTGAGAATGCCGGGTCGGACTTCGCTTTGCCCAGTTTGCCCTGACGTTCTACTTCCGCAAATTGGTCTTCCGGGTCCCGATGCACAACAATCAGTTTGCAGGGTTTGAAGATATCGAGAGCAATCTGCTCATGGCTGCCGACCCATAGGGGCTGATTCCACACTACAGCGTGCCTGTCCGGAGCATAGACATCGCCCATTTCCCTGATCCACTGGCACCAGGGGGTCGTGTCTGCATGATCACCACCGTTGCGGATATGGTTGCGGCAGCGCTGGAGTGCCTTCAGTTTGAGCTGGATGTGGCGCCACTGCTTCTTCAGTGGCAGGTCTTCCTGCTTTTTGCCTGCCAGCCGCTGAGCGAAAGCGGGTGGGAGTTTACCAATCACGGTTTCCAGCCACATCAGCCGAATAAAATGCCGGGCCCTGGCAGCAGACGTGGCGGTTACGGCGCTGATAACCCGTCCTTCACGCTTTATATCGGTAAATTCGCCACTGGGCGTGAAGCACTGGGGATGGCCTTTGAGGTAATCCACGACCGCCCCGGACCCCGACCAGTAAATGCCGACTACGAGAATATTGGTTTTGGGGGAGGGGGTGTTCACTCGCGGCTCTCCTTGTTTGCGGTTTTCAGAAAGGCATCAACCACGACCTCGTTTCTGAAAGGTTCCAGCCACTCCGGTTTCACAGTCACCGGTAAGCGCTTGACCACAGAGGCCAGAGCTTCAGCCAACCCATCTACCGTGCGAGGTGTCAGGAAGCCTTCCAGCTCTCCCCGGAACACATCCCGCACACCGCCGCGGCTGTCCACGGACAGAATCGGAGTATCACATGCCAGCGCTTCCGTCAGCACAATGCCGAGCCCTTCATACTCTGAAGCCAGAACAAACAGGTCTGCCTGTTTCATCCATGGGTAGGGGTTCTTGCGCTTGCCAGCAAAGAACACACGGTCGGCAATGCCTAGGGTTTTTGCTTTTTCTTCCAGCTTGTTCCTCAGCGGGCCTTCGCCAACGATCACGAGCTTATGGCCGACTCCGGATTTCCGGTAAGCCTCCAGAAGTAGTTCGTGCCCTTTCTGAGGAACCAGGCGGGCGACATTGAGGATGTAAGGTTCATCAGGTATTTCAGGGTCATACTTCTTAGCCAGGGCACTGATCTGTTCCACCGGGCATGGGTTGGTAATCACCCTCAGACTCTTCGGTTCAATCTCACCTTTGGTGAATGCTTCTTTCGCAGACTCCAGAACACCGGATGAGACGCAGGCCAGATGCCGGTTGTGAAACACCAGTTTCCATTCCAGCTTTTTTTGCCACAGCGGACGGTCGTAATGGATAACGTTTTCAAGAACGTACACATTGCGGTCATCCCGGAATGACCAGAAATACTTGAACGTGCCGAGCCCGCGAAACACGATGCGATCAAAATGGCCGTACTGCCGTTCCAGTTTCTGGATATGACGTTCAAGTAGCCAGCCACTGAGCCAGCCCACCCACATGAAGTGGGATTTGGGCAACAAAACGCCCAGCAACAGGCGGGAGAACAAGAATACGGGAATGCCTATAACCGACTTCATCAGCGCCTGAAACTGGTCGAAATGATGCAAGTGCACAGCCGGGTTGGCGGGGCTGAGGTCGTTGGGATGATTACGGCAGGCCAGCAGGTGGCTTTCATGGCCCTCATCGGCAAAGGCATCGGCCAGATTAACGGCAACACGCTCCATGCCACCCATCTTGAGGCTATGAATGACGACGAGGGTTCTCATGGGGCTGGATTCTTCTCAATGCCGTTCACTGCCCAGAACGTTCGGTCGTCCTTTACCGCCTTGCGGATAGCCCGGTTCTTCGCCCAGATTTCTGGCTTGGAGTAACCGCGGGCATGGTCGAGGTGCAGACACACGGTGCTGTAGCGGATCTGTTTTGACTTGTGGCCGTAGTTCCACAGGCGCTCACCCAGCTCCCTGTCCAGGCCACCGTACTGCATGTCCTCATTAAAGCCGTTGACTGCAATAAGGTCTTTGGTCCAGGTGGAACTGTTCATGCCATTCCAGCTGGAGGCAGCCGGGGTGATGGCGTTCAACAGTTTCTTTTTCAGCGACGAACGGGACAGTTTCCAGAGCTTGTGGTTCTTCGGCTGGCCCTTGCTGACCAACCACTGCGGATCGAAAATAACGCCGCTGCGGATATCCTCGTCTGAAATGGCCTCAGACACGGGCATGGTGAGCTTGATGTAGCCCCCTGACAGGAAGTGCCCCGGTTCGGCCAGCCGTTGATGGGTTTCGATAAAGGTCGGTTCCGGGATGCAGTCACCATCGGTAAAGATCAGGTAGTCGCAGTCGGTTTCGCTGATCGCCTTGTTGAGGATCTGGCATTTGCGAAAGCCGTCGTCTTCGTGCCAGACATGGTCGATCTGCAGGATGCCATGCTCGCGGAACCGGTCAATCAGGGCCCGGGTTTCGTCGGTGGAGCCATCGTCTGCGATGATAACCCGGAAGTCTTTCCGGGTCTGGTTTTCATAGCCCGTCAGCACCTTGCTCAGCCATAAGGGGGAATTGTAGGTGGTGATGACAACACCAATGCGTTCTGGGGACATGACTCCGGCTCGGCCTTTCTAAGGGAAAACAGACAGTCGTCAGACTGATTCGGTACGCGGATTATACAGTTTTAGGCCGCGGCGGGCACCGGCTGTAACCGCGGGATTTACTTACACACCCGGCCGGGTTTGTAAGGGTGGGGCATGCCCGTGGGACGATGGCGGAAACGTTTGTATTCCCACTGGTATTGTTCCGGCACCTCCCGCACTACCTTTTCGATGGATTTGTTCAGGGCGGCGGTGGCGATGATCGGATCGGGGTCGTCGATACCCGGTTCGCATTCGCGAATCACCAGGCGGAAACCCTGTCCATCTTTCAGTCGCTCAGAATAAGTCATCAGTGGCTTGGCGCCGGATTTTTGCAGGAGCTTCGATACCAGGGTCATGGTGCGCACGTCCATGCCGAAGAAAGGCGCGTAGGCGTTGCCTTTGCCCCGTGGACTCTGGTCCGGGAGTATGCCGGCAACCTCGCCTTCCCGCAGCAGAGTGATCAGCCTTGCCAGCCCGCGGCGGTCGCCCCGAACCAGCTCCGAGCCCATGCGGCCGCGAACGCGGATCATGTAATCTTCAAACTCCCTGATGTGCGGCGGGCTGTATAGGGCAGCCATGCGGTAACGGGATGAAAAATACAGGCCAGTGAGTTCCCAGTTGCCAAGGTGCGGCGCCAACAGCAGCAGGCCACGGCCGTCTTTCTTTGCCTCGGCGAGCAGTTCCTCACCCTCGATCTCCCGGATCAGTTCCAGACAGCGCTCTACCGGCCATTCCCACATCAGCGGGATCTCCATTATGGTCTGGCCGGTATGACGCAGGCTGGAGCGGATCATGCGATGATGCTGCTCTTCCGTCAGTTCCGGGAAGCAGATTTTCAGGTTGATGTCAGTGGTTTTGCGCGACTGGGTTTTGAACATCCAACTGATCATGCCCAGAAAGCGGCCAATAAGCTGTGCGCCTCTCAGAGGCAGTTTGCCGGCAAGCCGGAGAGCAGTGATCAGAAACGTTGCTTTGGAAAGGGCCATAATCCGTAGGACAATCAACAGGAAAAAGGATGAGCGGAAGCTATCACCATCCGGCGTGTGCGGCAAGGTTGGTGAATGCCTGGCAGTGCGATCATAGCTTCTGGGAGGCTTCCCAGCTGTCATTGCGGTCGCCGATTTCCCAGTTGATCCGCAGGTAAAACCGCCTGACCCGGCGCTCAATATAGCGCCGACGCCAGGCCGGCAGGACCGCCAGCGTGTCGGGTATGGCGGGTGCGCCAAGCCCGTCCACCAGGAACAGCTCCGGCTGCCCGTTCCTGACCGCAATCACCAGGTTATGGGGCAAAAGGTTGCGGGTGAGGATGCCGGTTTCGCTAAGCCAGTGGCCGAACCGATCCACGGCTTCCTGCATGGACTGGTCGAATCCCCGGCGTTGCAAATAGTGTTCGAGTGTTTCTGCCGGCAGGCCTTCGCTTCCGCTAATAAATTCGCTGACGTTCGCAGTACCCAGGGAGGTGTCAGCGCTGCCGTGGAATCGGGGCAGGTGTGCCCAGACCAACGAGCTCTGACCCTCAGCGAGCAGCTTCCTGATGGCCTGCTGCTGGTGTGCCCTGAGTTCCTGGCGGTTGTCATCGATGCGGGCCTTGCCGAGGACCTTTTTGGGCCAGGCCTGGCGCTGATAACGGGCCTCAATGTTTTCAGGGCGGAGGACTTTGAGACACAATGTGGGCTCATCCGGGTGCTGATAGCAGTGCCGGTTGTAGCCAGAGGCGAAGGGATCGAGGTCTGACAGGTCAATCATTGATGGGGCGCCACACATTATGAACGGTTGTATTGCCTACGGTGATTGCAATACCGAAGGGGTAAAAGGTTACCACGAACAGGTCTGGCCAGAGATGGTAGCAGAACATCTGGGCCTGGCTCTCACCAACTGCGGCCACACCATGAGCACAACCCGGGAGCTGTTGCACTACGCGGAAGCCTTTTCGCCTCGTGGCTACCAGCTGGCGTTTGTGCAGTATGGGCTGGTAGATTCCTGGCTCACCTTTCGCGGTGCACCCTATGTTCTGTATTACCCTGACAATCCTCGCAGGAAGCTGGCCAGGAAACTGGTGAAGAAGCTCAAGAAATGGGCGCGCCACTTTCAGCTTCAGGAACGCTGGGGGGCGGTGGAGCAGGTGTCGCTGGACGAATATCTGGGCAATATTGGAAAGGTGGTACGTTCTGCCCCTGACACGCTTTTTGTGCTGGTGGCCACCCCGCCAAATCTTGATGAGCCAAGAAACCCGCGCATCGAACGTTACAATCAAGGCTTACAACAATTGGCCGAGCAAAAGCCCAACGCAGTACTGGCGGATGCCTATGATCCGTTATGGCAGCATAGGGCGAATACGCTGATGGACGACGGCACACACCTTACCGCTGAAGGGCATCGGCTTGTGGCGGACGCGGTGCTCAGCGCCTTGCCGGCAGGCTGGCAAGCAGGTCCCGATAAAAAGCCTCAGTCTTCGACACCATTGTCTCAAGGCTGAGTTGCTCACGGGCCTGTTCGAAGCTTTTGCTTTGGATCTCCGTCAGCACACCAGGCTCAGCAAGGTTGGTGCTGATCAGTGTGGTGATATCCTCAAGGCTATCCGAGGCCGAGATGCAGCTTTGAGGCAGGAAGTCTCCCACGCCACTGACCGGTGTGGACAGAACCGGACATTGGGCCATCAGCGCCTCCACCATGATATAGGGAAAACCTTCCCGGCTGGAGCTGATGATGCAGGCCGTGGCCGCCTTCAACCAGGGCTGAATCCGGGTTTTATGGCCCGGAAGCAGGACGTTGTCTTCGGCGCCGAGTTCCCGGATTATTGTGTTGAGCCGCGCCCGTTGGCTGCCATCGCCCAGAATCACCAGCTTGCCGTCACAGTTGGCCTGAGCCCACGCCCGGATCAGCCTGTCGAATTGTTTGACCGGTTCCAGCCGACCTGCCGCCAGCAGCAGCGGGCGCTCACCGGGAACGGGCATCTCCGGCCCATAAAGGTCATCAGGATCGGTGTTCTCCACTGGCCGCAGGCCGTTGAAAATCAGCCGGGCATGGGGATGTGCGACGGAACACGTTATTTCACGGCTGACGCCGATAACGCCATCCAGCTTTTTGAAGGCTTTGTGAGAGCTTTTGGTACCGTGCAGCGTACCGACAGTCACCGGCCCATCATGACGAATAATACTGACGAGGCTGGCGGCCTTATTGCCCTGAGCGTGGACAATGTCCGGCTGGATGGAGCGAAGTGTTCGTCGCAGGCGGTGTCGTAGCCAAAGATTGCGTCGGCCGAGCTGGAAGGGCAGCGGGTGGAAAAGGACAGGCTTGGCAAAGCGTTCGCTATAGGCGGAATGGGCCAACACGTGAATGGCATGGCCCCGTGCTGCAAGGGCTCCCGCTAGGTCTGCTGTGTGTTTTTCCATCCCGCCCCACCCGGTGCCGGGTGTGGCAATCACCAACGCAATGGTTAGCGGACCCGGGGCATTCACTGTTGCGCCTGTTTCCTGGCCAGCAGGGTTTCGTAGACCTCAAGCGTTGATTCGGTCTGTGCCTCCAGCCGGAACCGCCAGGGGATTTCAATCTCAGGTCTGGCATTGTCGATCAGGGACAGAGTTGTTTGTGCAAATGCCTTAATGTCATCTGGTTTTACCAATCCCTCGGGGAAACAGGCGCGCAGAGTCTCGGCGGCACCACCGCGGTCGAAAGCGGCGACAGGTGTGCCGGAGGCCAGCGCTTCGGTAACAGTGCGCCCGAAAGGCTCTGGTTTGGTGGACATGTGGCATACCACATTCGCCAGCAGATACAGGGTGGTCATGTCATTGCGCTGGCCGAGGAAGCTCACCTTGTCGGTAAGGTTCAGGCGGGCGCGTTCCTTTTCCAGCTCTTCCAGGAATTGCTCCTTGCCGGGTTCGGCGCCGCCGACGATGATGCCGTGACAATCCGGCCGTTCTTGAACCAGCTGAGCCATCATGGCCAGGAAATCCAGCTGGCCTTTCCAGCGTGAAATGCGCCCGGGCATCATAATGATTTTCTGGTTGGCCAGTTGCGGGTACTGGCGGAACCAGCGGTCCAGCCATTGTGAGCTGAGCTCCCGCTGACGGAAGGCATCCACATCCACGCCACGCTGGATGACCGTCAGTTTTTCTTCCGGCACCCGGTAGTTGGTGAGGACATAATCCCTGACACACCCGGACACGGCGATTATATGATCGGCCCTGGTCATGATGGCGCTGTAGGGAGTGACGGAATACATACCGTGAAAGGTGGAGACAACGGCCGGCCGCTGATTTGCCGGCATGCTTTTCAGGGCCAGAAAAATGATCCAGGCGGGCATGCGGGAGCGGACATGCACGATGTCCGGTTTCAGCTCCAGCAGCAGTTTCCGCATTGGCAGAATCTGCCCGAAAGACGCTGGGGTCTTCCGGTGGATGGGCATGAAAATGTGTTCCGAGCCCTGCCCGCGAAGTTGCTCGGCCATGGGCCCGCCCTTTGATACCACAAAGGATTCGTGCCCGCGCTTGACCAGGTCGGCGGCGAATTCCACGGTGCCCCGCTCAACACCGCCGCTGTATAGTGCGGGTAACGCCTGGAGAATCCTCAACGCTCGCCTTCCTTCAGAAAATGGTTGATCAGCCACCGTGCGGCCCGGTCAGCCTCCCACAGGCTGGGTGATCCTGGCAGTTTGCCTGCCATCACCGAGGCATGGTCGCTCCAGCGCGCAACGTATCCTTTTTCCACCAGGCTGGCCATACCTCGGGCGACTCGGCTGTTGTGTCTGGGCGCCATTTCAAACAGGCCGGTTGGAACGCCGGAGGTAGCAGCTTCGCAGACCATGGACGTGCTGTCCGGTGTTACCCAGACCGCCCGTGAGGCAGACAGTTGATGGGGGACCCAGCCTGCGTGGGTTCGCTCATGATCCACAACCGTGACCTTGGGGCCTGCCAGTTCCTGCAGATTTTGCAGCAGGGGTTCCGGTGTACGACGGGAGCCACTGATGGTCCAGCGCCATTCGGGGTAGCGCCCCATAAGCTGTGACACTTGCCCCAGAACCACATCGTCGTCCCAGTCGAAATGGGGGGATGGGCCACCGATGAGGATCAGGCCTTCGGGTTTGTCAGTAATGCGCGCCAGCGGCGTGATGGCGTTGATCACGCCTTCGGTGATCAGGATGTTTCTGGCAGGGTCAATGTCGTCATGCTCGGGAATAATGGCCGCATCGACCCAGCCAATGGGAAACCCCGGTTTCATCAGGACCACGGTTTTTGCCTTTCGGCGCCGCCGCAGGGACAGCAGCAGGCGGTGGGTGCGGCTGCCGGCTGCGATAATCAGGTCCGGCGCGCGCAGGGTTTCATCCATAGCGGGAGCCATGCCCAGCAGAGCACGCCACAGGGGAACCGGAACCTCCGTAGCGTCAATCTCGGCCACACTGGCGCCGGACAGCACTCGTAAACGGTTGCCAAGTCCTTTCAACTGGTTTCGGTGGCCAGGTTTGTTGTCGGTGAGCAGCCAGACAACAGGTGCTGATAATCCCATTCAGTTCGCTTCCTTGCGGTAAAGGTCCGGGTTCTCCCGGGACGGGCGGGTCTTGAACCGCCGGTGCATCCAAAGGTATTGATCTGGATGTTTGCGGATCTCGTTTTCAATGGTTTTGTTTACCAGGGTTGCATCCGCCATGTCGTCTCCGGAGGGGAAATTATCCAGCGGAGGGTGGAAGTAAACGTCGTACCCTGGCTCGTGCTCGCGGCGGAAATGGCTGAACGGTACCACCGCACACCCGCTGCGATCCGCAATCCGCGAGGTGGCGGTGATGGAACCCGCCGGCACGCCGAAGAATGGCGCAAATACGATGCCCTTGCGCCCGTAATCCTGATCCGTCGCGTACCAGACAATGCGGTTGTTTTTAAGTTGTTTAAGCAGGCCTCTCAGGTTCCTGCTGTCCAGTACCGTGCCATAGCGGCGCTCTCTGGCACGGGTCATCACTGCGTTCATCAGCGGATTGTTGTGGTCACGCTGCATAACGTCGGCTTCAATGAATTCTGTTACCAGGCTGCCCCCCAGATCCAGGGTGCTGTAGTGGCCGCCCAATAGCAGAATGCCTTTGCCTTGGGCCAGGGCACTATCAACGTGCTCGAGCCCGTGCACTCTGGTGATGGGCATAAACGAGGTGGGGTTGCGAAACCAGGCCAGCCCGATTTCCATCACCCCGATACCATTGGCCTGGAAGGATTTTTTAACCAGGGCCTGTTGTTCCCGCTCGGACAGCTCGGGAAAGCACAGATGAATGTTCACTTCAGTAATATGGCGCCGACGGGCTGCAAAGCGATAGGCCAGATCCCCAATTCGCCTGCCCAGCCACCATTGGATCTTCAGGGGCAGCCGGGCTCCCAGCCACATCAAGCCGATGCCCATCCAGGTGGGCCACCAGCGAGGATGGAGGTAACTGGAGTAACGGGTATCGCGGGTTGTCTGTTTGCTTTTCTTCACTCGATTCACAGCCTGATGGGGTTCCGGTATCAAGAACCGGAGTTTAGCAGCACGGCTCTCATCTGCTAAAGCAGCAATCTCTGCAACTTGCGGAAAAGGATGACTTCTGTGCCGGAGACTCCGGCAACGGCTTTATGTAGAATGACCGCCGCACCGACCCGGCCCGGAGTTAGTATGCTTCACTTTTTTTACTCCCTGTTCTTTCGCATCGCGCTGCCATTTGTGCTGCTGCGCCTGTGGTGGATCGGGCGTACCAACCCGGATGCGTTTGTGCGCTGGCAGGAGCGCCTGGGTTACGTGGAGGCATCTGATGAGCCGGTAATCTGGGTTCACGCGGTGTCCGTTGGTGAAACGATTGCAGCTGCACCTCTTGTGAAGGCTCTGTTGCGTCGCAATCCGGACATTCCGGTGTTAATGACCGCTATGACGCCTACTGGCTCTGCCCGGGCAAAGGCGCTGTTTGGTGATCAGGTACGCTATGCCTTTTCACCCTATGATACACCGGGTGCGGTGCGTCGCTTTGTGGATCGGGTCCGCCCCCGCGCGTTGGTGATCATGGAAACGGAACTCTGGCCCAACATGATTGCTTTGAGCGAACAGCGCGATGTTCCCGTTTTTCTGATCAATGCACGGCTTTCAGCCCGGTCCGCCCGGGGTTATGAGCGGGTAGCGTCGCTGGTGAGGCCACTGCTTCGCAACATCAGCTGGATAGCCGCCCAGGCGGACGAGGATGCCGGGCGCTTCCTGCGCATTGGTGCGCGGCCGGAATCTGTCTCCGTTACCGGTAGCATCAAGTTCGACGTGGAGATATCGGACGAGATCCGCTCTGCATCATCCGGGTTGCGCCAGCAGCTCGGAGCAGGCCGCCCCGTCTGGATCGCGGCCAGTACCCACGAAGGCGAAGACCGCCAGATTCTGGAAGCCCACCAGCAAATAATGCTCAAGCACCCCGGCGCGTTACTGGTGATTGTGCCCCGGCATCCGGAGCGGTTTGATGATGTGGCAGAAATGGCCCGCTCAATGGGGCTGGTTGTGCAGCGTCGTTCAGTCCTCGCTGAGGACAGCGAAAGCCGTTGTCAGGTGTACCTCGGAGACACCATGGGTGAACTGCTGATGCTTTACGGGGCATGCGACATTGCGTTCGTTGGCGGTTCATTGATCGAGCGGGGTGGACACAACCCGCTGGAACCGGCGGCCTGGGGAATGCCGGTGCTCTCCGGCCCTCATATCTTCAACTTTGAAACCATCTATAGCCGGCTTGATGCGGGAGAGGGGCTTTACATAACCCCGTCCTCCGAAGCATTGGCCGCGTGCGTGACGCAGCTGATTGCGGACAAGGGTAGGGCTGAGATGGCCGGGCGCAATGCGTTGGCCGTGGTAAACGCCAACCGGGGTGCGCTTGAGAAGGTGGTCGACGGGATTGTTGAGCGGGTTTAGGGCAGGCCCGGGAGCCCGCCTATCTTGCCTGTCACTTATTGCATGGGGTCCTCAATGGTTACTTCCTCTTCCGCCAGGGCTTCAATGCCGAGAGCTGAGGCGCTAAGCCAATTGTTCAGAATTATCAGGTCCTGAGGGCTCAGGGTGCCAGCCGCCTGCTTCAGTCTCAGAGTGTTGATCACATAGTCGTAGCGGGCGTTGGCGAAGTCACGCAGGGCCACGTAGTAGTTACGTTCCGCATCCAGCACTTCCACGATATTGCGGGTGCCAACCTCATACCCGGCGCGCGTTGCGTCCAGGGCGCTGCGGCGGGAGATAATGGTTTGCTCCAGGGCAGAGGCGGATTCGATGTTGGTGTTTACCGTGCGGAACAGGCTGCGGGTATTCACCCTCACGTCGCGGCGAACGGTTTCCAGTGATTGCTCCGCTACCTCCACCAGTGACCGTCGTTGGCGAACGCCAGCCTGGGTGCCACCACCCAAGTAGAGCGGAACATTCAATCTGAGCCCAATCCGGCCTTCCGTTGTCGTGCCGTCGCGCTGGCTTTGTGCAAAAGACGGATCCTCCAGGCCCTCGATATCGGTTTTGCCGTAGGAGGCGTTCAAGTCCAGTGTCGGCAGATGCCCGGATTTGGCGCTTTTCAGATTGGCTTCACTGGTATTCAGATCGTAAATCGCAGACTGAATCTGCCAGTTCTGGTCCAGGGCTGTATTCTCCCAGGCTGACGGATCCATGGGTTCCGGACGGCCGAGTGGGAAGTTTCTGCGCAGGTTGTCGAGCTCTTCCGTGTATTCACCGGTCAGTCGCGCCAGTTGCTCGCGGGCGATGTCCAGCTCGCTTTCCGCGGCAATCCGCTGGCTCTTGCTGTCGTCGTAGCTGGCACGGGCCTCGTAGACCTCAGTGATGGCGATCAGCCCCACATCGAAGCGCTCCTGGGCCTGCTCATACTGTCGCTGGATAGCCGCTTCGGTTGCCCTGGCTGTGGTGAGGGTGTCGGCGGCACGCAAAACATTGAAGTAGGCCGTCGCGACATCAAGAATCAGCTGTTGCTGGGCGAGGTTGTATTCGGCCCGGGCAGATTCTGTCTGGAATTTGCTGGCGTCGTAGTTGAACCAGGCTTCGGCCCGGAACAGCGGTTGGGTCAGCTCCACACCGAAGGCGTAGGTTTCATACGCGCCATCCTGGTTGGGGCCATCAACATCGGTATGACTGACATCACCAAAGGCGCCAACCTGGGGCAGCAGGTTGCTGCGGGTGACGTCGCTGGCGGCCTGCTGTGCCTCGAAGCTGGCGCGGGCGGAAGCAATGCCGGAATCATAGGAGATTGCTTTCTCGTACGTCTCAACCAGATCCATGGAAAGTGCAGGCTGGGCAGCGAGCAGCCCGATCAGCCCGGAAAGCAGTCGTTTGTTCATGTTGTCTCCTGTAAATGAGTCACCCGGCGTGGTGGCATTATGGACAATAATCCGCCTGAGCTCTACACTTGCAATCGGCACACGTTTTAAGTGCCAATTACATTGAATTCGCGTCTTGACGGGGTGCTGGCGTCAGATCATCTGACCGCCGGCTGAGATTGCCATGCAGAACCCGCAACCTGATCCGGATAATACCGGCGTAGGGATTTAAGACAATATGCAGCAAAGACACAGGCACATTTCTGTAGTCACTGCTCCGTCATACGCGACCCGTTTACCTAATGAACCCGGGGACGCAAATGACAACATTACCTTCCTATCTCAGCGATTCAGCCAAAGTCGATTCCGCAGCCATCAAGCCGCTGCCCCAGTCCCGAAAAATTTACGTACAGGGTAGCCGACCCGATCTGCGGGTGCCCATGCGGGAAATTACGGTGGGAGACACACCAACGGACATGGGGGGCGAAAAAAACGCACCTGTTGCTGTCTATGACACCTCCGGCCCCTACAGTGATCCGGAAGCGACCATTGACCTCCGGAAGGGCCTCAAGCCTATTCGCCTGGCCTGGATCGAGGAGCGTGGAGACGTGGAGCAGCTGGCGGACTACACCTCCGAATTTACCCGCCGCCGCATGAAAGATCCGTTGCTGGACCCACTCCGATTTATGGACGAGCGTAAACCGCTGCGGGCCAAACCCGGCAAGAACGTCAGCCAGATGCACTACGCCCGCCAGGGCATCATTACTCCGGAGATGGAATTCATTGCCATCCGCGAGAACATGAAACTGCAGGAAGCGCGGGAGCAAGGACTTCTTAACGATCAGCATCCGGGACAGTCCTTTGGCGCCTCCCTTCCTCAGGAGATCACACCGGAATTTGTCAGGGACGAAGTCGCCCGTGGCCGCGCCATCATTCCGGCCAACATTAATCACCCGGAAACCGAACCGATGATCATCGGCCGCAACTTCCTGGTGAAGATCAACGGTAATATCGGTAACTCGGCGGTCAGCTCTTCGATCGAAGAAGAAGTGGAAAAGCTGACCTGGGGTACCCGCTGGGGCTCCGATACCATCATGGACCTGTCCACCGGCAAGAACATCCACGAAACCCGCGAATGGATCATCCGTAACTCACCGGTTCCTATTGGTACCGTCCCCATCTACCAGGCGTTGGAAAAAGTCGGCGGTGTGGCAGAGGACCTGACCTGGGAAATCTTCCGCGATACACTGATTGAGCAGGCAGAGCAGGGCGTGGATTACTTCACCATCCATGCCGGCGTGCGCCTGCACCATGTGCCCATGACGGCCAAACGCACCACCGGCATCGTGTCACGCGGTGGCTCCATCATGGCCAAGTGGTGTCTGGCCCACCACCAGGAAAGCTTCCTGTACGAGCACTTCGAAGACATCTGCGAAATCATGAAAGCCTACGACGTGTCCTTCAGCCTCGGCGACGGTCTGCGCCCGGGGTCCATTGCCGATGCCAACGACGAAGCCCAGTTCGGCGAGCTGGAAACCCTGGGTGAGCTCACCAAGATTGCCTGGAAGCATGATGTACAGGTGATGATCGAAGGCCCGGGCCACGTGCCGATGCAGCTGATCAAGGAAAATATGGACAAGCAGCTGGAATGCTGTGACGAAGCACCGTTCTACACTCTAGGGCCACTGACCACCGACATTGCCCCAGGCTATGACCACATCACTTCGGGAATCGGCGCGGCGATGATTGGCTGGTTTGGCTGTGCCATGCTCTGCTATGTCACCCCAAAGGAGCACTTGGGCCTGCCCAACAAGGACGATGTCAAAACCGGCATCATCACCTACAAAATTGCGGCACACGCTGCGGACCTGGCCAAGGGGCACCCGGGCGCCCAGATCCGCGACAATGCGCTGTCCAAGGCGCGCTTCGAGTTCCGCTGGGAAGACCAGTTCAACCTCGGCCTGGACCCGGACACCGCCCGTGCCTATCACGACGAAACCCTGCCGAAAGACTCGGCCAAAGTGGCACACTTCTGCTCCATGTGCGGCCCCAAGTTCTGTTCCATGCAGATTTCCCAGGAAGTACGGGAGTATGCAAAGGAACACGGTCTTGATGAGGTTTCTGCAGTCGATGTCGGCATGAAAGAGAAATCCCGGGAGTTTGTGGAGGCTGGGTCCAAGCTTTATGACAAGGTCTGAGCTGGGTTACTAGCCTGAGACGGCTGGAGTGTGAGCCAGGGTGGCGGCCCCGTTCAGAAAACGACTCGAGACGTCCCTGTGCGTCTCGGGCTCCGCCATCCCTGGCTCCGCACGTTTCTGAACGGGGCCACCACCCCGGCTCAATCAGGCTTTGGCACAATCGCTCGGTTCGGGCGTAGGTCGGATTAGGCGAAGCCGTAATCCGACAAATGGCATCGATCGCTCACACAGTGTCGGATTACGCTTTGCTAATCCGGCCTACCACGTTGCGGCCCGCATTTATTTTCGGGGCAGTCATTGGGACCTTCCTCCCAAAACTGTGCGGAGCCAGGATGGCGGAGCCCAAGCGCCCCATGGACGGGCTTGAGCGTGTTTTGGGAGGAAGGTCCCAGTGACTGTCCTGCACCAAGGCCCGATTGCCGAGAAGTAGAAACACAAGGCTTGCACCCAAACTGAAACACCGGCTATCGTTCAGAATCGTTCTCAAAAACGGATCTGAAATCTGATATGACTGAGCCGTTCCAGTTCAAAGACAGCGACGTAAAAGTCGAAAAACGCGAAACCGTCTTCCAGGGCTTCTTCCGTATGGACAAGCTCTGGCTGACCCACCCGCGCTTTGACGGCAGGGAAATGCCCACCTTCACCCGCGAACTCTTCATCCGCGGCGATGCCACCTGCGTATTACCCTACGACCCTGACCGGGACGAAGTCGTTCTTCTGGAACAATTCCGCCTTGGCGCCCTTGGCCGTGATCAGTCTCCCTGGTTGCTTGAGCTCGTCGCCGGTATGAACGAAGACGGCGAGTCGCCAGAAGAAGTGGCCCAGCGGGAAGGCCAGGAAGAGGCCGGACTGACGTTCAAACCGCTGGAGAAAATCTGCGACTACCTGGTCTCGCCCGGCGGAAGCACGGAACTGATTCATCTGTACTGTGGTCGTATCAGCACCGAATCCGCCGGTGGCCTGTTTGGCATGGAGCATGAACACGAAGATATCCGTGCCCACGTATTCAGCGCCGACGAAGCCATCGCAATGATTTATGATGGACGTATCAATAACGCCGCAGCGATTATCGCGCTGCAGTGGTTGCAGTTGAATCGCCCGCGATTGCGGGAAGGTTGGAGCTGATATGACAGAATGGGTGATGAAACCCCGGCGCTATGTACCGGATTTACGACGTTTCGGCGCGCTGTGTGATGGTAACTACATGCGGCTTCACCGATTGCGGAAGCTGGAGGCCAAAGGCCAGCCGGTTTGCGAATTCGAGCTTCACCGTGAGGACCAGTACCTGGGCCGGGTGCGCATCGAAGTGCTGCAAACTACAAAGTTTACCGAAACCCTGCTGCTGGAGCAGGTGCACAACTCCGGGCGCTGGCTGAACAATCCCCAGCTGACCGTGCGGGTTTATCACGATGCCAACATGGCAGAGGTGATCAGCTGTTACCGCGACCGGCACATCGCTCCGGTGAATGACTACCCCAACCGGTTTATGCACCACCCGGACGAGAAGGTGCAGGTCAACAGCTTCTTGGCCGACTGGCTGGACTACTGCCTGCGATTTGGTCACCTGCCCATGGAACACGCCGCCTGGTCCGCCGGGGAAGGCGTGGACTAAGGTTGTATGTCTGCCTCGCAGTTATTGGCATAGAGTGCGCCGTAGAGTGTGCGAGAGTTGTCAAAACAGGCAATTGTGTCCAAAAGCCTGAACAGAATGTGATGAATATTCCGGATGCAGTCGTAGAAACTGAATAGTCTGCCAATATGCCTGCATCACCAGTGAGTGTTGCGAAAACGCAAGAAACACGAGCGCCATGACAGAGAATGACAACCAGCGTGCCCTTCGGGTGCTACAACTGACCGACCCGCACCTGATGTCCGATCCGGGCGGCGAACTGCTGGGCGTCAATACCAGAGACAGTCTGGATGCTGTCATCGAGCAGGTGCTTCACGATCATGGCCAGCCGGATCTTATTCTTGCCACCGGAGACATCGCCCAGGACGCTACCGAAGAAGCCTACCGGCTTTTTGGTGACAAGCTGAAGGTGTTTCGTTGCCCCTCTGCCTGGATGGCAGGTAACCATGATGACTCTCCATTGCTGGCCCGGATTGCCTCCGAAAGTCAGGCGGACCGGCGCCATATTATTCAGGGCGGTTGGCAGTTTATCTTGCTGGATACCTCGGTTCCCGGAAAGGTGTTTGGCGAGCTGGCGGAATCGGAACTGGCCTTCCTCGAAGAGGCTCTCAGCCAGAACCCCGGCACCCCGGCGTTGGTTGCCCTTCATCATCATCCCATAGACATTGATACCGAATGGATGTCGCCGATCGGACTGCGCAATCGCGATGCCTTCTGGCAAGTTATTGACCGCTTTTCGCAAGTAAAAATCGTACTCTGGGGGCATATTCACCAGGAGCTGGAGCAAACCCGCAAAGGAGTTCATCTGCTGGCCACACCGTCCACCTGCATACAGTTCACGGCCGGTTCGGTGGAGTTTTCAGTGGAAGACAAAGCGCCGGGTTACCGCTGGTTTGAGTTGCTGCCTTCGGGCGAGTTTTCCACCGAAGTGAGCAGGGCGACGGATTTCGTATTCGATCTGGACAGCAACAGTACCGGCTATTAGCGGTTTTTTTGAAACCCTGATCAACCTGTTAATGCCGGCCATTTTGCGTATATAATTCCGGCTTCGCTCAGGATGAGCGGAAGTCATTCACATCTTCAGGGATCGAAGACATGCCCCAGGCAACCGGACTGCAGTTCACGGCCACCCTTGGCCAACTCCCCAAAGACCTGTTCGCGGTCGTCCGTTTTGAACTGACCGAAACCGTTTCGACGCTATGCCACTGCAAGCTGGAACTGGCCAGTACCTCGCCGACTATTGCACCCGAAGAAGTGCTGGAGCAGCCCGTGGAGCTGGTGGTCTGGCAGGATGGCGTGCCTCTGCGGCGCTTCCACGGTGTGGTCAACGAATTCGCCCGGGGCGACTCCGGCCACCGCCGTACCCGCTACGAAGTCATCGTCCAGCCTCCGCTGTGGCGCCTGGGCCTGATGCACAACAGCCGCATCTTCCAGACCCAGAGCACCGACGCCATCGTGCGCACCCTGCTCGAAGAGCGGGGCATCATCGATACCGTGTTTGACCTGAAACGCACCCCCGAAGAACGGGAATACTGCGTCCAGCACCAGGAAAGCGACCTGGCCTTTATCGAACGACTGTCTGCCGAAGAGGGCTGGCACTACCGGTATAACCATGGCGATGTAGAAGGCAATGACCAACCCGCCCTGATCATCGCAGACCACCACGGCGACGCCCCCAGGCTCGACCCGGTGGAATACAACGGCAAGGCCGGCGGCAGCAGCCGCCAGAGCGCCGTCTTCCAGTTCAGCTATCGGGAACGCATCAAAGCCGCCTCTGTGGCCATGAAGGACTACACCTTTAAGAACCCGGCTTACGCGTTAATGCACGAACAGCAGGCCGATAAGCTGGACGCCCAGCGCGAAGACTACCAGCACTACGACTACCCCGGCCGCTTCAAGGCCGACGCCAGTGGCCAGCCGTTCACCGAAAGCCGCCTGGACGCCCTGAGAAACGACGCCGCCACCGCCAACGGCCAGAGCAACCGCCCGGACTTCACCGTGGGCGCCAAAGTCGAGCTCACCGAACACGACAACCAGGCCCTGAACCGGGAATGGCTGTTCACCAGCATCACCCACACCGGCAACCAGCCCCAGGCTCTGGAAGAAGAAAGTGGCGGTAGTGGCACCACCTACCACAACGCCTTCAACGCCATTCCCGCGGACCGCACCTGGCGCCCTCAAGTGGAACACCGCCCATTGATGGACGGCCCCCAGATTGCCATCGTCACCGGCCCCGACGGGGAAGAGATTCACTGCGATGAACACGGCAGGGTAAAAGTAAGATTCCCCTGGGATCGCTACTCAAGGAATGATGAACATTCCAGCGCCTGGCTACGAGTCAGCCAGGGCTGGGCTGGCGGCCAGTACGGCTTCATGGCACTCCCGAGAATCGGCCACGAGGTCATCGTCTCCTTCCTCGATGGCGACCCGGACCAGCCGATTATTACTGGCCGCACCTACCACGCCACCAACACACCGCCCTATGCGCTGCCGGAACACAAGACACGCACCACGCTGAAAACCCAGACCCACAAGGGTGAGGGCAGCAACGAACTGAGGTTTGAAGACGAAGCGGGCCAAGAACAGATCTATATCCACGCCCAGAAAGACCTGGACCTGCTGACGGGAAACAACCGCACCGAGGTCATCAAAAATGACAGCCACCGAACGGTGGAGAGCAACCAGTTCAGTCACATCAAGGGTAATGACCACGCTACCGTGGCTGGTGAAAAGCGCGAATCCATCAACGGCGATGCCAGCCTCACCGTCAACGGCAGCCACCACAGCAAACAGGGCAAGAACCAACTCATTGAAGCCGGCAGCGAGATCCACCACAAGGCCGGCATGAAAATCGTCATCGAAGCGGGTGCCGAAGTGACGCTGAAGGCCGGCGGCAGTTTTGTGAAGGTTGATCCCAGTGGTGTGACTGTTTCAGGGCCGATGGTGAAGATGAATTCGGGTGGTGGGCCGGGGAGTGGGAGTGGGGTCTCGGCGCAGATGCCGGATTTGCCAGAAGTTGCGTTGGCGGATTCAAAGACGCCGTTTAGCCCCGCCACTCTTGCTAGGGACTCGAGGCGACCGGTCTCGGATTTTCGTCCGAGTCCGATTTCGAAGTTGGTCAGCGTGGCACGCAAAGATGCAACTTTAAGCAGACAATGTGGTCGCCAACCCGACGGTTCTTGTGCTGCCGCGAGGTGCGCATGCGAGGAGAGTGTCTGAAATGGAAGCTTCAGGTATTGAAATGCTTGATTCCGGGCAATCCTATTTGTTGTTGGATGGCGCGCTGCTGGATGCCCTGAAGATCGCCTACAGGTATGACGATAGCCCCTCAGTGGACATGCTTTACAGGGGCACTCGTCACCAATCGGCTCTAGAAGTAAGTCCTTGCTTGATAAAGCCGTCTGAATACACGCGGCTTTGGGATAACCAAGAGTTCTGGCGATCGAATGGAATCGTTGTGGAGGCTGATTGCGGGCCGGAAAAACTAGCCGATCATTTCCGAAGCCTTCTGAGCGTGCGCATACCTGATGGAACCGTCGCGTACCTTCGATTTTACGTGCCTGGTCAGATCCGGATGCTACTTTCAGTTTTTACCCCTCAAGAAATAGCCGCGTTTAGTGGGCCGGTTGGAAGCTGGCGCTACTTTGATCAGGAAAAAGGATGGATGTCAGCCAATCTATCTGAGGTGAGTGATGCAAAAGTGGCTGAGGACGAAGGATGGTTTCATTTACAGCAAAACCATCTGGATGCTTTGGGCCAGGAGAAGCACCGAGCGTTCCTGAGGCGTCTCGCAAGATCGCTTGGTCTTTCAGATAGTGAGGGGCAGTCTGAACAGCTCGCCGGCCTCGTTGAGAAAGCACAAGGCTTCGCTTTCGCGTCAGAAGCCAATATAGCAGGCTATGTAGAGCTCTTTGTGCGATTTAAAGATCGCATGGAGCTGCCGGTTGTCAAAGAAATTCTTGGTGATACCCATCGCTCTGCCACTGACCGATTGGCGGAGCTGGACAGAATGCTGACACAGGGAGGTGTCTGATGCCTGAGGCCTATGAAGTCCACTCCGGCGATACATTGAGCGCTATCGCCCAACGCCACCGCGCCAGCCTGGCGCGTGTGCTGAATTTGAACCCGGAAATTCAGGATCCGAATCGAATTTTTCCTGGCCAGACTATAAATGTGCCCGCCGCCAATGAATTGATTACTTCCAGCTGTGAACCTGCCCAAGTGGTGGAAGATGCTCCATGCGGCGACAAAATTGCAGAAGTTGTTCACGTCACTGGCAGCGATGAACTTATCCTTTTGACTGAGGACGAATTGACAGAACTGGAGGCCGAGGAAGAGTTTGTCTGCGGCCCGCTAAACGAGTATTACCGCGATCTGGACACTCTTGCTGAAGAAAATCAGGGTAGTAAGGAACGGCCTTCTGATGCGGAGGGAAAGGTGCTTTCCCCTGTCCAGGAGCGCAAGGATATCCTGGTTTGGGAGCTTGTCAGTCGAGAGGTCATTCCACAAGGGGTGCAGAGCACCCCACCGCTTACAGAAATCAAACGGCTTGCGGGAGGGAATCACTACACATACGTCAGGTCCGAAAAAATCGCGAATCACGTTCGACGCTACCCCATGGGAGCCCGCGACAGGAAGCGGAGTAAAGGTTGGCTGAGTCGTGAGGGCGTGGACCCAGAAAAACTCCGTGAGGCTATTGAGAGCGAACTGAACATCAAGTTCAACATGTCCTGGAGTCCGGATGCCGATAACCCAGTCGTTCTCGCTTTGAATCAATATTATGATGAGGTTAGCTGGTCGATTTGGGGTGATGAGCAGGCGCAGCAGGAAAACCGCGACCGTACCGGTTTCGATGCATCTGCTGAAGCCCAATTCATGCGCTTTGCCGCAGGCTCAAGCGCTTCGGGTGAATTTAACCCCCGTAGCGGCAAGGTCCATTTCCAGGGTAAAGCAGAAGCCCAGTTTAGCCTGCTGGAAGGCAAAGCCTCGATTGAACAGGCGTTCCCTACTAACAACTGCTCTGAAATTCGCATCTATTACAGAGTTGGTGGTTGGGACGGGGAGCGGACGTACACCTCCTTGGGCCATTTCCAGGCTCGAATGGCTATCAGTGCTACCGGATTCGCCGGTGCCTCTGCTTTACTCGCTGCGAATGTCCATGTTGACAGCACGCAGGGGCTTCCGACGCTAAAAGGGATTGCTGCCCGCGAGCACGGCCAGGGTGCAAACCTGGAAGCTAATGTATTTGCGGGAGTGAGAGGAGGTTGCGAGGTCGCTGGATCCTTATTGTGGGTTGATACCCTTGCTACTCATTCGGACTGGAAACCCTTGTGTCAGATCGGAAAAAAGGTAGAGGCTGCCGCAGGTGTCGGGGTTGAGGGCGAACTAAGGCTTGAATATAACCAAGCAACAGGGAAGTTTTACTTCAATCTCCACGCTGGCCTTGTACTTGGAGTTGGTCCGTCGGGCAATTTTTTGTTGGAAGTGGATGTCCAGAATACTCTGGAAATGATTCACTTTGTTTACAAAGCACTTGGAGATTCAGATTATAGATATCTTGAGCTTTTCGATCAGGACACTGACGCGTTTGGTTGGTACAAGAAAGTGTCAGTGTTTGCGTTGGCACAGGGCATAAGCCATGCAGTTGCTATTGGCCAGGCTGCGGAGACTGCATCTGTGGTTATTAATCATTTTTGGCAAGACTTCATCGACTCCGAAAACGGTTTTTTCGGGAATCAGGTAGAGGCTTTTCTGAAGGAGCGCCGAGGGCTGGCACTTGCAAAAAACGTTCTTGCGGACATGGAAAAACTAAGCGAAAGCGTGTTCTATCACTCTCCTCCTGAGGTGAAAGGCGCCATCCTGCATGCGCTGATGGCTGACTTCTGGTTGACGCCTCAGTTGGGCGACGGGACAAGAACGAAGGTCAGGGCGGTGGCAGAAATATTGGCCTCGTTTCAGGCCTGGCGGGACTTCGAAGAGACCATGAAGCGAATAAATGCGGAGGGGCGCGCAGAGCCACAAACTTTTGACCGCAATGTGGAAGGTGTTTTTCGATTTATCGGGTTCAATCAGCACCGGTATCAATTATATAAACGCGCACTGGAGTTCAAGACGGCAGATCTGGAGCAGGTTGTCAGGCATGATCCTCACGGTGCGTGCAGAATTTCGGGAATCGTCTGATGATTCGGGAGCTAGAGATGCCAGGTGGAAAGCGAGTGTTTTGCGGATTAGGGATAATTGCTTTGTTGATCAGTGGCTGTTCGTCTTCAGAGCTCCCGAAACCGACTTCTGAAGAACTGGAACAGGTTGTTCAGGCGGCTCAGAATAATCTGGTATATGTAAAGGGTGGTTCGTTCCTTTTGGGTGATGTTGGTAAGCCGGACGGGCGTTACTACACAGTACTAAAAGACGATAACAAGCCAGCCATCGAGGTGACACTCGACAGCTACTCGATTGGGCGCTACGAAACAACCTGGCATGAATTCCTTATCTACCTAAGGGACGTGGAACGCGCAGAGCAATATGTCCAGTTCCGAGAAGAGCCGAGTTCTTCAATACGGGACGTTCGTAGTGACGAAGACCCGTTGTCGCCAAATTACCGCCTCAAGCCAGCGAAAGCGCCAAATTATGGCGAAGCTGAAGGTTACTGTCAGTGGCTTGGGGAGAAGTTGGGGCTACCTATTTCACTCCCAACAGAGTCACAGTGGGAATATGCAGCTCGTAGCCGAGGGAAAAATGTTGCTTACGCAACCAATACGGGAGAGATAGAAAAAGACCCTTACCTTCGAAGGCCGATTGAATACATTGATCCATCTATCCCCCCGACAGGAAATGCCTTATCTCATTCGTCAAACAGGACGGAACGAAGACCGGTCGGCAGTTATCCTCCGAACCCTTTAGGTTTATATGATATGACCGGCAATGTCGCTGAATGGACCCGTGAC
This sequence comes from Marinobacter panjinensis, assembly GCF_005298175.1. NCBI lineage: Bacteria > Pseudomonadati > Pseudomonadota > Gammaproteobacteria > Pseudomonadales > Marinobacteraceae > Marinobacter > Marinobacter panjinensis. The sequence goes on along the minus strand of NZ_SZYH01000003.1, from coordinate 90,835 downwards.
TGGTATCAAGAGGATTTTTATCAGCATGCCTCCAAACACAATCCCGAAGGACCTTCGGCCCCTCCAGCTCCCGAGGATCCGCAAAAGGTGGTGCGCGATTGGGCCGGACATGGCGATCATACAGGAGGAACCGGTACCGTTTTTAATCGAGGTGGTGTTCCCCTTGATTCTTCAACGAACGGTTTCCGGTGTGTAGTCAATCACCCGGATCCAGTAAGCCGGGATTGAGCAGAAAGCAGTAAAGCTGCGCTGTATTAATTGCAGGGACTTTGGAAACGCCGAATACTGGGTGCGAGACTCTATACTGCCTGAGGACTATAAGTTGCTTTTTGGGGGGCTTTGATAGCACTGAGTCGGAATACCGGAAAGCCCTCACAGATGCCTGAGAGGGCCGAGATAAACTGGTAGGTTTGCACTACCCGGATAGATCCCTTGCGAACGTTAAGCCTCCCGCAATTCCCGCGCTGCCGCCACCATACCTCTCAGCGCCGGCATCACCTCATCCCACGAACGGGTTTTCAGCCCGCAGTCCGGGTTAATCCAGAGCCGTTCAGCGGGGATTCGTTCCGCAGCTTTGTTCATCAGCGAGATGATGTGGTCCGTGCCAGGCACATTCGGCGAGTGGATATCGTACACTCCCGGACCGATGTCGTTGGGGTACTGGAAGCCCTTGAACGCATCCAGCAGCTCCATGTCGGACCTGGAGGTTTCGATGGTGATGACATCCGCGTCCATGCGCGCGATGGCTTCGATGATGTCGTTGAATTCCGAATAGCACATGTGGGTGTGAATCTGGGTTTCGTCTTTCACGCCGTTGGCGGTGATTCGGAAGGCTTCAATGGCCCAGTCCAGATAGCTCTGCCAGTCGCTCTGGCGCAGGGGCAGGCCTTCCCGAAGTGCGGCTTCGTCGATCTGGATGATGTTCACCCCTGCCTGTTCCAGGTCCAGCACTTCCTCCCGGATGGCCAGTGCCAGTTGCAGGCAGGTGTCTTTCCTGGGCTGGTCGTCGCGGACGAAGGACCAGTTCAGGATAGTGACCGGGCCGGTGAGCATGCCTTTCAGGGGTTTGTTGGTCAGGGATTGGGCATAGCGGATCCATTCCACGGTCATGGCTTTTGGTCGGGAGATGTCGCCAAACAGGATGGGCGGTTTCACACAGCGTGAACCGTAGGACTGTACCCAGCCGAGGCGGCTGAATACGTAACCTTCCAGTTGCTCGCCGAAATACTCTACCATGTCGTTGCGTTCCGCTTCGCCGTGGACCAGCACGTCCAGGCCCAGCTTTTCCTGTTCCTGAATACAGTGACGGATTTCGTCGCGGACTCTTGCCTGGTATTCCTCCGGACCGAGTTCGCCTTTGCGGTATTTGAGCCGCGTCTGGCGGATATCCTTGGTCTGGGGAAAGGAGCCAATCGTGGTTGTGGGGTACTGCGGCAGCTTCAGGTGGCTCGCCTGGATCGCTGAGCGATGCTTATAGTCGCTTTTGCGCTGCCCCAGTTCTGGAGTGATCGCCGCAACCTCATTGCGAACCTGTGGGTCCGTTACACGTGTGGAGCGCCTACGGCTGAGAATTGCATCCGCATTGCTCTTCAGCCCATCGGCAACGGACTTCCGGCCCTCAGCAAGGGCCATCGCCAATACCTGCAATTCCTCCAGTTTCTGCCGTGCGAAGGCGAGCCAGGAGCGGATTTCAGGATCCATGGTGGTTTCGTTATCCAGGTCAACCGGCACATGCAGGAGTGAGCAGGACGGTGCCAGCCAGAGCCGCTCCCGCAGTTTCTGGTGCACCGGTTCAAGCCAGCCCAGGGTTGCCTGCAGGTCAGTTTTCCAGATATTGCGACCGTCAATCACACCCAGGGAGAGTACTTTGTGCCCGGGCAGCCAGTCGGTCACTCGGGCAACCTCGTCTCTTGCATTGATGGCATCCAGGTGCAGGCCGGCAACCGGCAGTTCGCAGGCCAGTTGCAGGTTTTCCCGTAGTTGTCCGAAATAGGTGGTCAATAACAGCTTCACGGGACTGGCCTTGAGGTTGTGGTAGGCCAGGTTCATGGCGTGCCGCCACTCGCCGCCCAGTTCGGTAACCAGTATTGGTTCGTCGATCTGTACCCACTCTGCACCACTGTCTGCAAGAAGCTGCAGCAGTTCGCCGTAAACCGGCAGCAGGTCATCCAGCAGGCTGAGCCTGTCGGTGTCGTCCTTGGATTTGCCGAGCCAGAGATAAGTGACGGGGCCGATGATAACCGGCTTGGCGTTGACGCCTTCAGCTTTCGCTTCAGCCAGTTGCTCCAGCAGACGCGTGGGTTCAAGCGCAAACCGTGTGTTGGCATCGAACTCCGGGACAATGTAATGATAATTGGTGTCGAACCATTTGGTCATTTCTCCGGCATGGACGCCGCAGCAATTGTCGTCAGCCGGGGAGCGGCCACGGGCAATGCGGAAGTAGCGGTCAAGGGCGTTCTCGCCGGCTTTGCCGGCACGATCTGGTAGGTTGCCAAGGGTGGCGCTCATGTCCAGTACCTGGTCATAGAGAGAAAAGTCTCCCACCGGTGCCAGCGTCAGTGGTTGCTGGTCCCGCCAGTTGCCGGCACGGAGCTTCGCTCCGGTTTCCCGCAGGGCGGCTTCGTCCAGTTCGCCTCTCCAGAAACCCTCAAGGGCAAATTTCAGTTCCCGGCGCTCGCCGATCCTCGGAAAACCCAGGTTGTGGGTGGTCACCATGGTGAATCTCCTGTTCGTTGCAATCTGTCAGGCACCAAGGTTAGCGATGATGAGTCATGAAAAATAATGGTAATATCTCATTGATCCATGAATTTAATTCAACTTAGAGCTACCTATGATTGAGCGTAACCATCTAGAAATCGTTCGGGAAGTGGATCGGTGTGGTTCCCTGACGACCGCAGCGAATGCCTTGTGCCTGACCCAGTCTGCGCTCAGCCACGCAATAAAAAAGCTGGAGCAGCAGCTTGGCACTGCGGTCTGGATCCGGGAAGGCCGGAAACTGCGGCCGACACAGTCCGGTCTATATCTGTTGTCGCTGGCGAACCGGCTGTTGCCGCAGTTTGAGCACGCCGAGGAGTTGGTGGGCCAGATCGCCCGGGGCCAGAGGGGTAGCTTGCGGATAGGGATGGAGTGCCATCCCTGTTACCAGTGGTTACTGAAGGTGGTGGGGCCTTACCTGGAGCAGTGGCCGGGTGTGGATGTGGATGTGAAACAGCGCTTCCAGTTCGGAGGTATCGGGGCACTGTTTGGCTATGATATCGACGTGCTGGTCACGCCGGATCCATTGCACAGGAAGGGCCTGGTGTTCGAGCCGGTTTTTGATTATGAACAGGTTCTGGTAGTGCCCGGCAGCCACCCGCTGGCCTCGAAACCCTGGGTGGAGCCGGCCGATCTGGAAAGCGAGACTCTGATTACCTATCCGGTGGATGCGGAGCGTCTGGATATCTATACCCGGTTCCTGGTGCCGGCCCACAGCAGCCCGGCGCGGCACAAGACCATCGAAACCACGGACATCATGCTGCAGATGGTGGCAGCCGGGCGCGGCGTGTCGGCGTTGCCCCGGTGGCTGGTGGAGGAGTATGCGCACCAGATGCCGATTACCCCGGTCAGGTTGGGGCAGGAGGGGATCGACAAGCAGATTTTTCTGGGGCTTCGCGAGCGGGATGCGGGTGTGGAGTACTTGCAGTCGTTTATGGCGATGGCCCGTGAGACCACCTGGGGGCTGGTTTGAAATCGGTATCTTGCGCCACATCGCCTGAGATGTTCGCCGGGGCCTCTTTCTTCGGTTAAAATGCGCGAAATTATTCATCGGGGAATCTGATCATGAGCGAAACACCCGCAGATCTGAAATACATTGAAACTCACCAGTGGGTGCGTGTGGCCGATGATGGCACCGCAACCGTTGGCATTACGGACTTTGCCCAGGATCAGCTTGGGGATATTGTTTTTATCGGTGTTCCAGATGTGGGGGCGACGGTTACGGGGGCTGAAGAGGCCGGGGTGGCTGAGTCTGTGAAGTCGGCGTCTGATGTGTTCAGTCCGGTTACTGGTGAGGTGATTGAGGTCAACGAGAGCCTTGAGGATGAGCCGGAGAAGGTGAATGAGGATCCTTATGGTGACGGCTGGTTGTTCCGGGTGCGGTTGGCAGATCCGGGCGAGCTGGATGGCTTGATGGACGCTACGGCTTATGCGGAGCATGTTGCTTCCGAAGAGTGACCTGATTTTTTGGGCATGGAATAAGCCGGGCGGGCCTTCCAGAAAACGCCTCGAGACGTCCTGTGCGGCTTGGGCTCCGCCATCCATGGCTCCGCACATTTCTGGAAGGCCCGCCCGGCTTATCCCCCTGGACCCGGTGGTGGCTTCGTCTATTCAAGCCTTTCCTTCATTGTTTCTTCAGGCGATTATCTATGAATTTCCCGGTTTTATACCTACGCAAAGGCGCCGAGCGCAGGCTCAGGGCTGGCCATCTATGGGTTTACAGTAATGAAGTGGATACCCGTCGATCGCCGCTGACGGAATTTGAGGCTGGCACGCAGGCGGAGTTGCGTGCTTCCAACGACAAGCCGATGGGGACGGTGTTTGTGAATCCCCATGCGCTGATCTGTGGTCGTCTGATCAGTCGGAATGCTGCCCATGGCATGACGCCTCAGCGTCTGACCGAGCGGGTGGAGACGGCGCTGGCATTGCGGGAGCGTTTATTTGACAAGCCGTTCTATCGCTGGGTATTTGGTGACAGCGACGGGTTGTCCGGGCTGGTGATTGACCGGTTTGATGATGTGGTGGTGGTCCAGATTTCCACCGCCGGCATGGAGCAGATGAAGGAGTCTATTGTCCGGGCGGTTCAGCGCCTGGCACATCCCCGGGCGATTATCCTCAAGAACGACGGCAAGATGCGTAAGGTGGAGGGGCTGGATGCCTACGTTGAGCAGGCCCATGGCCCGGAAATTGACCTCCTTGCGGTTGTAGAGAACGGGGTGCGCTTCGAGGTGCCCATGGAGGGTGGGCAGAAGACCGGTTGGTTCTATGATCACCGTATGAACCGTCAGCGTTTGCAGGCGTATGCACCGGGCAAGCGGGTGCTGGATGTGTTCAGTTATGTCGGCGGCTGGGGAATCCAGGCGGCTTGTGCAGGGGCAACTCAGGTGACCTGCGTGGACAGCTCCACCAGTGCTATTGATTCTGTTCACCACAACGCGAAGATCAATGGGCTCGATAACATTGAAACTATCGAGGGTGATGCCTTTGACGCCCTGAAGGCGCTGTGTGAGGAGAAGGAAAAGTTTGACATTGTCGTGCTGGACCCTCCGGCGCTGATTCCACGGCGGCGTGACCAGAAGGCCGGGGAAGAGGCTTATGCGCGGTTGAACCAGCTAGGGTTGCGGTTGCTGGATCGGGATGGGTTGCTGGTGTCTGCTTCCTGCTCCATGCATCTGTCCCAGGAGAAGCTGACAGACATTATCCGTAGCAGTGGTCGCAAGATTGACCGGTTTGTGCAGTTGTTGGAGCAGGGTCATCAGGCGCCGGATCATCCGGTGGTGCCAGGGATTCCGGAGACGGATTACATAAAAAGCTGTTTTGTTCGGTCTTTGACAGGGTTTCTTTGAACTTGGGTTGTCGGATTTCGCTGCGCTCTATCCGACCTACGGGGTAGGATTCAGAACTGGCGTGTTTGCACACAGATAGGGAAGGACGCAGGGAGGGGGTGCCCGGGATCGTCAAAAACATGGATGTTTTTGTCGAGCGTACATGGACGTATTCACAGCGTATCCCGGGCACCCCCTCCCTGGGGCCTTCCCGGGCAGAATGGCAAGCAGTTAGCCTCTAAGGCTCATGATTTTCCAGCCGTTTTCCTTCGCAATGCTTTCAAGTGTTGGATCCGGATCGACCGCTACAGGATTCTCTACTTTGCGAAGTAAGGGTGCATCGTTGTGTGAGTCGCTATAGAACCATGCACCGTCCAGGCTTTCTCCTGTTGATTCAAGCCAATCGTGCAAACGGGTCACCTTGCCATCCTGAAAGCTGGGAACACCTGCAACCTCTCCCGTATAACGCCCATTGACCAGTTCCGGCTCCGTTGCAATCAGATGTTCAATGCCAAGTAGTTCCGCCACTGGCTCGGTTACAAACCGGTTGGTGGCAGTGATAATAAGCAATGTGTGGCCCTGCGCCCGGTGGCTGTCCAGTAACTCTGTGGCGCTGGCCTGCATCATCGGCCTGATTTTCTTCTCGACGAATTCCTTCCGCCAGGTCAGTAACTGCTTCATTTCGTGGCGAGCCAGCGGCTGCAGGGCAAAGCTCAGGTAGTGCAGGATATCCAGCTCGCCGTTCAGGTATTCCTGATAGAACTTATCATTGGCTTTCTGATATTCGTCCGCGTCCACAATGGACTCTTCCACCAGGAATTCACCCCAGGCATGGTCGCTGTCCCCGGCGAGCAGGGTGTTATCAAGGTCAAAAATTGCAAGGGTCAACGTCAGCACCTCCGGCTGGAAGGGGGAATGTCACAGAGGCGACAGTCTACCATGACATGCCGCCGCCGACTCCGTTTGCCGAAGCCTTGGGATTCTGTAAGAATGAGAGCAACTTGGATAAATCCGGCCGGTGAATTTTTAATCCGGCCTACCGACTTTTAAAAGGACTGTGCCGTGATAGATTCAGACGGTTTCAGACCCAATGTCGGAATCATTCTGGCCAATCACAGGGGGGAAGTCCTCTGGGCAAGGCGAATAGGGCAGGACTCCTGGCAGTTCCCTCAAGGTGGCATCAAGCACAACGAATCACCGGAGGAGGCTCTCTACAGGGAGCTGGCAGAGGAAATTGGTCTCGGGACAGACGATGTGGAAGTCATCAGCTGCACCCGTGGCTGGCTGAGATACCGCCTCCCTCGCAGGATGGTGCGGCACAATTCGCACCCGATCTGCGTGGGACAAAAACAGAAATGGTTCCTGCTGAGGATGCTTTCGCCGGATGCGCAGGTACGCGTAGACGGCACGGACTCACCGGAATTCGACGGCTGGCAGTGGGTCAGTTACTGGTACCCACTGGGGCAGGTCGTCTCGTTCAAACGTGAAGTCTATCGACGTGCGCTGCGAGAACTCGCGCCGCGGCTGTTCTATAACATGGAGCAGTGGCACCGGAGCGAGCAGGCCCGGCGTACGAAGGATCAACAGAAATGACGGATTGAAGCCGCCATGCTGAGCATACTGCGAAGTCTTGTACAAGAGGTAAATAGCGCCCGCGATTTGCAGGAGGCGCTGGATATCATCGTTTCGCGGGTGCAGAAAGCCATGGACACCGAAGTATGTTCGGTTTACCTGCTTGATCCGGCCACTAACCGCTACATCCTGATGGCCACAGAAGGCTTGTACCAGCAAGCTGTCGGGCAGGTCAGTCTGGGCTATTCCGAGGGTCTGATCGGCCTCGTTGGCTCCCGCGAGGAGCCCATCAACCTCGAAGATGCCCCCTCGCATCCCCGCTACCGCTATTTCCCGGAGACTGGTGAAGAGCGTTTCCGTTCGTTCCTCGGTGTGCCCATCATTCACCATCGCCGTGTTCTCGGTGTTCTGGTCGTCCAGCAACGGGAAAGTTCACGCTGTTTTGATGAGGGCGAAGAGGCCTTCCTGGTAACCGTGTCGGCGCAGTTGGCCGGAGTGATCGCCCACAGCGAGGCAACAGGCGCTATCAGCGGCCTCTCCCTGACGGGTGAAGAGGCAACGGATGTCAGTTTCAGTGGTGTGCCGGGCGCGCCCGGTGTTGCCATCGGCAAGGGCGTAGTGGTCTATCCGGCGGCGGACCTGGACGTTGTACCGGAAAAGCCCACCGATGATGTCGAGCTGGAATTGTCGTTGTTCAATGGCGCGGTCACGGCGGTTCGCGAAGATATTGAGCGGGTTGCGGCCCGGCTGGCTTCGCAGCTGCGTCCCGAAGAGCAGGCCCTGTTTGACGTCTATCTTCGCATGCTTGGTGACGATGCCATGCCGGGCGAGGTGTCCAACCGTATCAAGGAAGGTTTCTGGGCCCAGGGCGCCCTGAAGCAGGTGGTGCAGCAATATGTGCGTCACTTTGAAATGATGGAGGACCACTACCTGCAGGAGCGGGCAGTGGATATCCGCGACCTGGGCCGCCGGTTGCTGTCTCACCTGCAGGAAGGGGAGCAGAAAGACACGGTCTACCCCGATAACACGGTACTGGTTAGCGAAGAGCTGACCCCGGCCATGCTTGGAGAGGTTCCCAAGGGGAAACTGGTCGGTCTGGTATCGGTGAAGGGTTCGAGCAACTCCCACGTCGCCATTCTTGCCCGCGCCATGGGTGTGCCAACGGTCATGGGGCTGGTGGATATTCCGGTGAATCAGCTGGATGGCAAGGACCTGATTGTCGATGGGTTTGAAGGGCAGATCTTTGCATCGCCCTCTGCGGATTTGCGGAATTTCTACCAGGAGATCTGTGAAGAGGAAGACGAGCTGGTCAAAGGGCTGGAGGCCCTGCGGGATCTGCCGTGCGAAACCACGGATAACCACCGCGTATCGTTGCTGGTAAACACCGGGCTGATGACCGATGTGGTGCGCTCGCTCAGCCACGGTGCCGAGGGTATAGGTCTGTACCGCACGGAAGTGCCTTTCATGATCAAGGATCGCTTCCCCTCCGAGCATGAGCAAAGGGAGTACTATCGCGAGCAACTGGAAGCGTTTGCTCCGAACCCGGTCACCATGCGCACGCTGGACATCGGCGGCGACAAGGCCCTGACCTATTTCCCGATTCAGGAAGAGAACCCCTTCCTGGGCTGGCGTGGTATCCGTGTAACCCTGGACCACCCGGAGATTTTCCTGGTCCAGGTGCGGGCCATGCTCAAGGCGAGCGAGGGGTTGAACAACCTTCAGATCATGCTGCCGATGATCAGCAATATTTCCGAAGTGGAAGAGTCGCTGCACCTGATCTACAGGGTGTACCACGAGGTCAGGGAAGAGGGCTTCAACATTCACATGCCCAAGGTCGGGGTGATGGTTGAAATACCGGCTGCGGTATACCAGATTCGGGAGCTGGCGGACCGTGTCGATTTCCTGTCCGTTGGGTCCAATGACCTGACCCAGTATCTGCTGGCGGTGGATCGCAATAACCCGCGTGTGGCCCAGCTTTATCATTCCTATCATCCAGCCGTGTTGCAGGCACTTGTCCGGGTTGCCCAGGATGCTCATGCGGTGGGCAAACCGGTGGGCATTTGTGGCGAACTGGCGGGGGACCCGGGTGGTGCCCTGCTGCTGATGGCCATGGGGTACGACTCGCTGTCCATGAATGCGGCCAGCCTGCCCAAGGTCAAGTCGGTCATCCGCAGTGTCAGCCGCGAATGGGCAGTCCAGTTACTTGAGGATGTGCTTTTGCTGGACTCACCCCATGTTATCAAGAGCTGTGTGGACCTGGCGCTTCGCAACGCAGGCTTTGGTCGCTATCTGCGCCCGGGAAAATCAAGCTCTGTAGCCCATGCCGAAAAGGCCCTTTCGTGATGGTTTGTGACCACCGGGGCCCATATAGGGTGTGCACTCTAAAATGGACTGTTACGGTGATCCGCACTAGCCAACAGTACCCGCAAGGGGATAGCGAATAATGGCAACAACCACAGCAATCAAGCCCCGCCCCCGCATCGGTCTCGCGCTGGGAGGCGGCGGTCCTCTGGGCGGTATCTACGAAATCGGGGCATTGCGTGCGCTTGATGAGGCACTGGACGGGCTCGATTTTAACGACATTGATGTGTATGTCGGCGTGAATGCCGGGTCTTTTGTGGCTGCCAACCTGGCCAATCAGATGACGACGGCCCAGTTGTGCCGTATTTTTGTGCGTAACGAGGCAGAAGTTCACCCGTTTCATCCGGAAGTATTCTACCGGCCGGCGTTCCGGGAATTGGGCGGCCGATTGCTGGCGGTGCCCGGTCTGGTCACCACTGCGGTTCGCCGGTTTATAAATAACCCCTATGACCAGAGCTTGCTGGAAGCGATGACGATCCTTGCGCAGGCTGCGCCAGCCGGGTTGTTCGACAACGAGGGCCTGCATGAATACCTGCAGCGGGCCTTTACCATGCTGGGCCGTACCAATGATTTCCGGCAGCTTCGTCGCAGCTTGTACATTGTGGCGGCGGACGTGGAAAGTACCGAGGCCGTCTGTTTCGGTGCCCCGGGCTTTGACCACGTGCCTATTTCCAGGGCGATCCAGGCCAGCATGTCTTCCCCTGGGATCTATGTTCCGGTCACCATCGACGGGCGTTACTATGTAGATGGCACCCTGAGAAAAGGCCTGCATGCCTCTGTCGCTTTCGAAGATGGAGCGGATCTGGTTTTTGCAGTGAATCCCCAGGTGCCGATCGATGCCAGTGCGGCGGTGCGTGCCGGCACCATGGCGCCAGGGGAGCTGACCCGCTCCGGCATGCCCCGCCTCTTGTCCCAAATGTTCCGCACCATGGTTTATTCCCGTATGCAGTCCGGTATTGCCCAGTATGCGCGGGATTATCCCGACAAGGATATCCTGCTGTTTGAACCCACCCGGGACGATGCCAAGCTGTTTTTCTCGAACGTCTTCAGTTTCCAGTCCCGTCGCATGGTGTGTGAGCACGCCTACCAGATGACCCGGCGTGATCTGTTGAATCGTGCGGATGAACTGGAACCCAAGCTGGCGAAGTATGGTATTCGGCTGCGCAGAGACCGACTGGAAGATGAACAGCGCACCATCAGCACCAGTCTGTATGGTGAGATGTTGCCGCTCTATGTGGCGAAGGGGCGCAAGAAGAAAGCCCAGAAAGGTCGTTTGGCGACCGGGCTGGATAACGTTACCGAGCTGTTCAACAAGGCACTTTGAAGGGTATTGAAGTATGAGAGCAGGGGCGGCCGGAAGGCGCGCCCCGCTTGAACGAAGCCTGGCTCAGAGAATATAGCGGCTGAGGTCTTCGTCTTCCGCCAGTTCGCCCAGTTTCTCATCCACAAACGCGGCGGTTACTTCGAAGGTTTCGGTAACCTGGTCACCGGCCTCAAACGACAGACTTTCCAGCAGCCGCTCCAGTACCGTATGCAGGCGTCGGGCACCGATATTCTCGGTGGTTTCGTTGACCTTGTAGGCAACTTCGGCGATACGGGCGATGGCGTCTTCCGTGAACGTCAGCGTGACGCCTTCAGTGGCCATCAATGCCTCGTATTGCTGCACCAGCGAAGCGTCCGGCTCGGTCAGGATGCGCTTGAAGTCGTCCGGGGTCAGTGCTTGCAGTTCAACGCGGATTGGCAGACGGCCCTGTAGCTCCGGGATCAGGTCAGACGGCTTGGACAGATGGAAGGCACCGGATGCGATGAACAGGATATGATCGGTGCGCACCGCGCCATACTTGGTGCTGACGGTACTGCCTTCAATCAGCGGCAGAAGGTCCCGTTGCACGCCTTCCCGGGAAACGTCTGATGAGGTGTTTTCTGAGCGCTTGGCTACCTTGTCGATTTCATCGAGAAAGACAATGCCGTTCTGTTCAACACTCAGTATGGCCTTTTGCTTGATCTCTTCTTCGTTAACCAGTTTTGCCGCTTCCTCGTCGCGAACCTGCTTCAAGGCATCCGCGACTTTCATCTTGCGGGTCTTGCGCTTTTCCGAGGACATGCTTGAGAACATGTTCTGCAACTGGCTGGTCATCTCCTCCATACCGGGAGGCGCCATGATTTCAACGCCGGCACCACTATTGCGCAGGTCAACTTCGATCTCCTTGTCGTCCAGTTCACCCTCACGCAGTTTCTTGCGGAACAACTGGCGGGTTGAGGAGTCGTCGGTTCTCTGGCTGTCTTGCTTGAGATCCCGGGGTGGTGGCAGCAGGGCATCCAGGATGCGTTCCTCGGCAGCGTCCATGGCGCGATGCTCGTGGCGCTTCATTTCCTTCTCGCGCAGCATCTTGATGGCCATATCCGCCAGGTCGCGGATGATGGATTCCACGTCCCGGCCAACATAGCCCACTTCAGTAAACTTGGTGGCTTCCACTTTCAGGAACGGGGCGTCCGCCAGTTTGGCAAGCCTGCGCGCTATCTCGGTTTTACCGACACCGGTGGGGCCGATCATCAGAATATTCTTCGGTGTGATTTCCTCGCGCAGCCCACTTTCCAGCTGCATCCGACGCCAGCGGTTGCGCAGGGCAATAGCGACGGAGCGCTTGGCCTCTTCCTGGCCCACGATGTGTTTGTTGAGCTCGTGAACAATTTCACGGGGGGTCATTGCAGACATGCTAGCTCCGGATCAGTCGTTGGCTGACAGCACTTCAAGGGTGCGATTGTGGTTGGTGTAGATGCAGATGTCGGCCGCAATATCCAGGCCCTTCTCCACAATCTCGCTGGCTTTCAGATCGGTGTTTTCCAGCAAGGCCCTCGCTGACGCCTGGGCAAACGGGCCACCGGAGCCAATGGCAATCAGCCCCTGCTCCGGTTCGATTACGTCACCGTTGCCAGTGATGATCAGAGATGCTGTCTTGTCGGCAACTGCCAGCAGGGCTTCCAGCCGGCGCAGGGCACGGTCCGTGCGCCAGTCCTTCGCCAGCTCCACTGCCGCACGGGTGAGGTTGCCCTGGTGTTTTTCCAGCTGGGCCTCGAAGCGTTCAAACAGTGTAAAGGCATCGGCTGTGCCGCCTGCGAATCCGGCCAGTACCTGGTCGTTATAGAGTCGGCGAACCTTGCGGGCATTGCCCTTCATTACGGTATTGCCGAGGGAGACCTGGCCGTCGCCACCCATGGCAACTTCGTCGTCACGCCTGACAGAAAGTATGGTAGTCATTCTGGCTCCACTTGCCTGATAGAAAACAGTATTCAGCAGTTATGGAGGCGGGAGTCCGGTTTTCAAGGGCTGGGAGCAACAGAGAGTCCGGAGGGCCGTTCAGCCCTCCTTGGGGATTTTCCGGACAAGTGGTTGGATGTTCAGCTTGACCAGCTTGTCGATGGCGGCGTTCATCTGGCTGCGGGAGCTGTACGGGCCCACATTGACTCGATACCAGGTGCTGCCGCTGTCAAGATCAATGCGTTTGACCTTGGCTCGCAAGCCCTGGAAGGCAATCTCTGCGCGCTGTCTTTCCGCATCTTCCTGTTTACGAAAGGAGCCGGTTTGCACGAGGTAATCAAACGTTTGCTGGTTGGGCCCCGGGGTATATTCTTCCACGTCTGGCGGAATAACTTCGGAGTCGGGCAGCATATCGTAGAAGCGAAACCCCGGTTTTTCATCACTGGCGGTAGTGTCCGGTGCCTGTTCCTCTGTCGCAGGTGGTTGAGCCGGCGTCCTTTTTGATGGTTGCTGGTCGGGTGTTGGCAGGGAATTCAGATAGGCAATAAAGCCGATAAATCCACCAACGGCTGCCAGTGACAGTATCCAGCGTAAGGACAGGCCGCCATGTTGGGCCTTCGCCGCTGCCGGACGTTTGGCCGGCGGTTTTTGCCTCCGCGCCGGTCTCGCAGCTTTTGTCGGTGTTGCCGACTTGCTGGCCGGTCTGGGTTTGCGGGCGTAATCTCGGGACATGCCGGGTGATTTCCTGTTGCTTGCCTGGGTGTTCAGATCTGTGGCACAGAGCCATAACCGCTACATTTCTTCCGGTGCACTCACCCCTAGCAGGTCAAGGCCATTGGCAATCACCTGCCTGATGGCAAGATACAGTGTTACCCGCGCATCCCGCACCGCCGTATCCTCGATCAACACCTTGTGGGCGTTGTAATAGGTGTGGAACTGCCCGGCAAGGTCCCGCAGGTAATGGGTAAGATGATGTGGCTCCCGCAGCTTCGCGGAGCTCTCGATCAGCTCAGGGTATTTTGCCAGCTGATTTGCCAGATCTTTCTCTTCATCAAGCGTCAGCAGGGACAGGTCTCCCACACACTCGTTCAATCCGCGCTCGACCCCTTCCTCTTTCAGCTTTCTCAGTACACTGCAGATCCGCGCATGGGCATACTGGATGTAATAGACCGGATTTTCATTGGTCTGGGAGCGCGCCAGGTCGATATCGAAGGTCAACTGGGAGTCCACCCGGCGTGCCGCCAGGAAAAAGCGGGTAGCGTCACGGCCCACCTCGTCGATCAGGTCTCGAACGGTGACGTAGCTGCCAGCCCGCTTGGAAATTTTCACTTCCTGGCCGGAACGGGTCACCATCACCATCTGGTGCAGTACGTAGTCTGGCCAGCCCTCAGGGATGCCGGCTTTCAGCGCCTGCAGGCCTGCCCGAACCCGGGTGACGGTGGAGTGGTGGTCTGCGCCCTGTTCATTAATGACGGTGGTAAACCCCCGCTGCCACTTGTCCAGATGATAGGCCACATCGGGCAGGAAGTAAGTGTAGCCACCGTCCTTCTTACGCATCACGCGGTCTTTATCGTCACCGAACTCGGTGGTTTTCAGCCACATGGCGCCTTCGTGTTCGTAGGTATAACCGTTTTCCTGTAGTCGCTCGACGGTCTGCTCCACCTTGCCATCCTCATAGAGGGATGACTCCAGGAAGTAGACGTCGAACTCCACCCCAAAGGCTTTCAGGTCCAGGTCCTGTTCACGGCGCAGGTAAGCAACGGCGAATTCCCGGATGGCTTGCTGATCGTCCGGGTCGGCCTTGCCGGTTACTTCCCGGTCGTCCGCGGTAACGGTTTCCCCGGCCATGTAAGCATTGGCCACGTCTGTGATATAAGCACCACGGTAGCCGTCGGCGGGCCAGTTATCGTCTTCTGGTGTCAGCCCTTTTACCCGCGACTGAACGGAAAGCGCCAGGTTGTTGATCTGGGCACCGGCGTCGTTGTAATAAAACTCACGGGTGACGTTGTAACCATTGGCTTCCAGCAGGCGGCTCAGGCAGTCGCCGATAGCGGCACCGCGGCCGTGACCCACATGCAGGGGGCCGGTGGGGTTGGCAGACACAAACTCCACCTGGACCTTTTCGTTCTTCCCACTGTTATTGCGGCCGTATTGTCCGGCCTGGTCAAGAATCGTGCTGACCACCTCAAAAGCGCTGGCAGTGCTCATGAAAAAATTGATGAACCCCGGACCGGCAATCTCCACTTTCTCCACCGCTGCACTATCCGGCAGTCTTTCCACCAGTGCCTCTGCCAGCTTTCGCGGCGGACAACCGGCCGCCTTTGACGCTATTAGGGCAATGTTGCAGGCGTAGTCACCATGGGATTTGTCCTTGGTGTTGCCTACCTGCGGTGTGAAAGTCTGGTCTGTCGGCAGGGTGCCTTCGGATTGAAGGGTCGCCAGTGCAGACTGGAGCAGTTCGGATACGGTCTCTTTCATGCTGTCGGATGACTCGGGTTACAGGAGAATTGGAGAACGGCGGCAAGCAGCCCGCCGGGGAATCGAAGGGCGCTATTATCGCGGAAAGGGGCGGGCGACTCAAATTATGCTTTGTCAGGCCTGCTTCCCTCCCTTTGCGGGAGCATTGGGAGGAAGCAATAGCAGGTTGCTGTGACCTCAATCTCCCTGGAACGGCAGAATGACTGTGCTATTTGCACTCATGAAACTGATCACAAAGTTGATGCTGTCGTATGAGCCCACACCGTTATATCGGCCATTGCGCTCCGATGGGGAGGAGGTGGAGGTTGCCCCACAGTTGCGGGCATCGAAGGTGATGTCGAATACGTTGATGTTTGAGGCCCGGATAGATATCTCGCCATCGAAAACGCAGCCCGTCGCGTCTGACCCTGATATACCTCCCTGACTGCCGATCGTGAAACTCGTTGTTTGATCGAATGACAGATAGGATCCTGAGAGGATGCTCAGAGAAATGGATTGGTTGCTCAGGTCGATCAGTCTCGCCAGAACCGCGTTCGCGTTAAAGTTTCCACTGATCGTGTAGCTGAGGCTCTGTGAATCTTCGATGATACCGTTCAGGGAGCCATCGACTCGATTCCATTGGTTGGTGTAGAACAGGTTTGCTGCGCTACCGCTGAACTGGCTGCCATCCGACGTCGCCTCTAATGTCCCGAAGATGGAATTAGTGCCATTAATTGCAGTCGCAAACCGACCAGAGCTACTGATCCATGTAATGGCTTCGTCGGAGCTGCCATTGTCAGATGCAATGTCGGTTAAATAGATGCCCGGTCTCAGCCCGGTGTCGCCGCCATCATTGGCACTTGCCAGGCTCTCGGATGAGCCGTTGGTACCGTCGACTAATGGAGTTGACCATGAACCGCCTTCAGCCAGGGCGGTGGGGCTGCTTCCATCGGCAAGTGGCTGGGAGTTTTCACTACCGCCGCAGGCAGAGATCAGAAGGCTCGACAAAATGATCGGCAAGCAATTACAACGTACCATCCCTGACATTTGAAACTCCAGGCTCTCAATTTTTTCGCGTAGTCGCTTTAGCGGTAGTCAGTGCTGAAGCTCGGCTCGGTATACGAGCTGAATATTAGCAGGCTTCCATCCGCAGGGGACGGTTTGAGTCATTTCAGGATGTAAAACATTGCAAAAAGACGCCCCTTATCACAGTTTTAGAGGGTCATCCGGTTTCCAGTGGGTCGACATCGATTGCCCACTTTGTGTCCTTTGGGAGCTTCATCAGGTCGAGCCCGTGACAAAGCGCCGCAAGTTGTCGGTTCAGCCGTGTTCGGCTCAGCGAAACCAATACCAGTTGGGCCCTGTGGCGGTCGGCCCGACGTGCAATGATGGCAGGCAGCGGCCCCCAGCATTCGATGTCCCTGTGGGATGCTTCCGATTTTATGTCATCGAGCAATCTGAGGCTTGCTTGCATGGTGTCGCCCTCAACACGGAAAATCGCCATTGCCCGGTAAGGGGGCAGGAGGTTTGCTTCCCGCTCGGCGAGCATCTGGTTTGCAATCGGTAAGTAATCTCCCTGGGCAAGTGTTCCCAGCAGCGGGTGGTCGCTGTGGCAGGTCTGTATCAGTACTTCACCGGATTTTTCGCCGCGGCCCGCTCGTCCACTGACCTGAAGCAATGTCTGGATCAGCTGTTCAGGCGCGCGAAAGTCCACACTGAATAATCCGCCATCGGCGTTGATCACAACCACCAGCGTGACATTCGGAAAGTCATGCCCCTTGGCCAGCATCTGTGTGCCTACCAGAATGCAGGGGCGCCCGCTGTTTACTTTTTTGAGAATGCCCTGAATGCTGCCTTTGCGCTGGGTACTGTCCCGGTCTACCCGAACCACGGGCGCATCAGGGAAGTGCGTGGTCAGAATATCTTCAGTGCGCTCGGTGCCCTGGCCCACCGGTTTGAAGGCGTCGCTGTTGCACTTCGGGCAGTGGTCCGTGGCTGCGGTCTGGAAATCACAATGGTGACAGCGCATGGCACGATCGCGGCGGTGATAGGTAAGCCGTGTGTCGCACCGGGGGCATTCAACCATATGGCCGCAGTCAAAACACATCATGATGGGGGCGAACCCCCTGCGGTTTACGAACACCAGTGCCTGCTGGCCATCCTGGAGGCATTTCTCGATAGCTTGCAGGGCAGGTCGGGACAGGCCACCTTCGAGTGGGCGGCTACGGATGTCCAGAAGCTTGATGTGTGGTGGTCGGGCATTGCCTGCCCGTTCTTCTAATGTGATCAGTGAGTACTTGCCGGTAAGGGCGTTATGGTATGACTCCATGGAAGGTGTGGCTGAGCCAAGAATGACGGGGCAGTTGTTGAGATGAGCACGATAGACGGCTGTATCTCGCCCAGAGTAACGAAACCCCTCTCCCTGCTTGTAGGAACTGTCGTGCTCTTCATCCACGATGATGGTTTTCAGGTTGGTAAAGGGCAGTAATACTGCGGAACGGGTCCCAATCATGATAACCGGTTCACCACTGCGGACCTTGAGCCAGGTGGTTAGACGCTCCCCATCATTCAGGGCCGAATGCCACACCACGATTCGCGACCCGAAGTAATGCTGAAAACGCGCGACGGTCTGGGGGGTCAGGTTGATTTCCGGCACTAGCACCAATGCCTGCCCCCTGTCGCCCAGGAAGTGCTTCAGATAATAGAGGTACAGCTCGGTTTTGCCGCTTCCGGTGATGCCGTATAACAGGGATGCAGCAAAGCCATTTTCCGGCACGGGAAGCTGGTCTGCAGCATCAAGCTGTGCTTGGGAAAGCCGGGGGATCCGGTTACGGATCTCTTCGGGCACGCCGACAGGCTCGGGCTGAGAGGCTTCAACTATAAGATCCTTGCCCTGAAGGCTCCTGATCTGCGACTGGGTGAAACCGGCCTGCACGATCTGTCTGGCGCTGACGCTTCCCGGCTGGCTTTGAAGCCAGGCCAGAAGTTCTCTTTGTCTTGTTGCATTGCCAGACAGAACAGCAGGATCACCGCAGGCTTTCCAGTAGGCCTCTTTTTTCTCAACTGCCGGCCGTCCGCGTCTAAGGGCCGGTGGTAGTGCGGTAAAAAGGCATTCACCCAGGGGGTGCTGGTAGTAGTCCGCCGCCCAGCTCAACAGCTTGAATGTTTCCTTCGGCAGTGCCGGCCATTCTTCACAGACCGACCTTACCGGTTTCAGGGTAATACCCTCGGGCGGTTGGGCATCCGTGTCGGCGACCAATCCGGTGGCAGACTGCCGTCCAAAGGGCACCATCACGCGCTGGCCCTTTTGCAGAACCATGTGGTCAGGCACCAGATAATCAAACAGCCGCCGAAGAGGGCGGTTCAGTGCTATGCGCGCGGTTCGGGGCACATGAGGCTCCATGGGGATGATAAGACGGTCCGGGACTTGCCTGATGCCGCAATTGCAAGTAAGATTCGCGGTCTGTTTCCGGCAGGGCATGATTGTGCCCCGTCTTGTCAATTGATTCAAACGTGCGGTGCCTGACACCCGGAGCGATGCGAGCTCCCGTGATCAGGTAGCGGCATGACCCGACAGAGGTTCGCCATGAAAGAAGGTATTCACCCCAAGTACGAAGACATCAACGTTACCTGCTCCTGCGGTAACGCCTTCAAGACCCGCTCTACCTACACTCAGGATCTGCAGCTGGATGTGTGTTCCCAGTGCCACCCATTCTACACTGGCAAGCAGAAAGTGATGGATACCGGCGGCCGCATCGATCGCTTCCAGAAGCGCTTCGGTGGTCGTATCGGCGGCAAGAAAGACTGATCCGGGTACTGATGTCGAAAAAAGCGCCTTTCGGGGCGCTTTTTTTGTATCTGTCGGTTGTCCCTACGGGCGCCATTTTATGGGCGTGTACGCAAAATGGCTTATTGACTGCTCACGAAATGGCCAGCTGGGCCTTGTCTGATACAGACCTTCGCGCCATAATGTCGCGCTCCGCTGGGCAAGGCCCGGTGGCTTTTACCTCTTAAACGTGACAAACGGAACAGTGGCAATGTCTCAAGATCTGAAAGAAGCAGCCCTTGAATATCACGCCAAGCCGCGGCCTGGTAAGCTGAGTGTTGAAATCACCAAGCCCACCAAGACCTCCCGCGACCTTTCCCTGGCGTACAGCCCCGGGGTTGCAGAGCCGGTCCGCGAGATCGCGAAGGACCCAGAGAACGCATACAAATATACTGCCAAGGGTAACCTGGTGGCCGTTATTTCTGACGGCTCCGCTATTCTTGGTCTGGGTAACCTCGGCCCCCTGGCGAGCAAGCCGGTAATGGAAGGCAAGGGCGTACTGTTCAAGCGCTTTGCCGGCATTGACGTCTTCGATATCGAAGTTAATTCCGAAAGTCCCCAGGCATTTATCGAAACGGTTGAGCGTATTGCTGACACCTTCGGTGGCATCAACCTGGAAGATATCAAGGCTCCCGAGTGTTTTGAAATTGAGCGGGCCTTGATTGAGAAGTGCAATGTGCCCGTCTTCCACGACGATCAGCACGGTACCGCCATCGTAACGGCGGCCGGCATGATTAACGCACTTGAGCTTCAGGGCAAGAAGATTGAAGAAGCCAAGGTCGTGTGTCTTGGTGCTGGTGCGGCAGCCATCGCCTGCATGAAGCTGCTGATTAGCTGCGGTGTGCGCTCCGAGAATATCTTCATGCTGGATCGTAAGGGTGTTATCCACTCTGGCCGTGAGGATCTGAACCAGTACAAGGCGATGTTCGCCAATGACACCGACAAGCGCACGCTAGATGATGCGATGGATGGTGCCGATGTCTTCCTTGGTCTTTCTGGCCCGGATCTGGTCACTGCTGAACAGCTCAAGCTGATGGCGCCGAATCCGATCGTGTTTGCCTGCTCTAATCCGGATCCCGAGATCAGCCCGGAAGTGGCTCTGGCCACCCGTGATGACCTGATCATGGCAACAGGTCGTTCCGATTATCCGAATCAGGTGAACAACGTGCTGGGCTTCCCGTTTATCTTCCGGGGTGCTCTGGACGTGCGGGCGACTGCGATCAATGAAGAAATGAAAGTGGCGGCGGTTCACGCGATTCGCGAACTGGCCAAGGAGCCGGTCCCTCAGGAAATCTGTGAAGCCTATGACGTTGCAAGCTTTGAGTTTGGTCGGGAATACATCATTCCCAAGCCGATGGATGTGCGCCTGCTGGAAGTTGTCCCAGCTGCGGTTGCGCGTGCAGCGGTTGACTCCGGCGTTGCTCGCAATGGCTATCCTGCCCATTACCCGCTGATGTCGATGGACGATATCATCTGATATAGCTATAGCGTCTCCGGGCTTCCCGGCAATAAAAAAACCGGCGGAGACAATTCCGCCGGTTTTTTTATTGTTCGAGATTATCTATCTTCGGAAAAATGGCCCTGCCAGACAGATCAGAAAATCTGTCTGGACAGGCCACCATCCTCGCCGTTATCACTGCCGCTGGATGACTCGTCCTGCGGATCGAGTGCAGGTGGTGCATCTTCTTCCTTGAACAGTTCAAACATTGCACCTTCCTGCCCGGGGCGTGCGCGCTTGCCGGTTTCCGGGTCGATGCGGATGTTCACGATCCCGTTGGGTCTGGACATCAGTGAAGGTGGTTCCCCCTCGAGAGCCACCTTCATATAATCGAGCCAGATTGGCAGAGCTGTACTGGCACCGAATTCACGGCGGCCGAGAGGTTGTGGCTGATCAAATCCGACCCACACCGTGGTTGCGATGTCGTGATTGAAGCCGCCAAACCAGGTGTCGCGCTGTTCGTTGGTGGTGCCGGTTTTGCCGCTGATGTCGTCCCTTCCCAGGGCCAAGGCCCGTCTGCCTGTTCCCAGCCTGATAACGTCCCGCATCATTGAGTGCAGGATGTAAACTGAGCGTTCATCGGCCAGTCTCCTGGATATGCGGGCTTTGGCATCCTCTTCCACGAAATCCTCTTTTTTCTGTGCACAGTTTTTATCGCAGAGTATGACTTCCGGCGCCTCAAAGATTTTTTCGTCATTGATATCTGAAATGCTACGGATGAAGTAGGGCTCCACGTCGTAGCCACCGTTGGCGATCACAGCAAAACCCCTGGCAAGGTCCATGGGTGTCAATAGGCCGCTACCCAGCGCAAGTGAAAGGTCCTTCTGCATGTCTTCGGTAGGGATTCCGAGCTGCTCCAGATAGTCGATTGTATTCTGTATACCCAGGTCCTGTAGCAAGCGGACAGATACCAGATTTCTGGAGCGATACAGAGCTTCCCTTAGCCGGGTAGGGCCGTAAAACTGCCCTGAAGAGTTTTGGGGGCGCCACGCAGTTTCCAGTTCAGAGTCGTCAAAGACAATAGGTGCATCGTTATAGATAGTTGCCGGAGTCATGCCCTGTTCAAGGGCGCTCAGGTAAAGGAACGGCTTGAATGTGGAGCCCGGTTGTCGTTGAGCAGAGGTTGCACGGTTGAATTTGTTCTGGCTGAAGCTGTACCCACCGGCAAGCGCTTCAATGGCTCCGGTTTTTGCGTCAAGTGATATCAGGGCGCCCTCTACCATGGGGATCTGGGAAAGTGCCACGCGCTTTACCTCCGGGATCTCTCCGGCGGGCTGGTCCGTGTCTTCCCTCGAATCCACCTCACCGTTTCCGGCTGGTTGCTCGGGTGTCACAATCACCATGGGCTTCACATAGACAATGTCACCCGAAGTCACGACGTCAGAGGGTTTCTCAGGCTCAGGCCCGGTGAGATCTTCGGTCTTGTATCGCTTGGCCCAGGTCATGGTGCTGAGTGTCATGACAGACTCGCCCAGTTGTCTGGCATAAACGTCAACCTCGTTGTCATCGTCTCTTACGTTAGTGACAACGGCGGGGACGAGATTTCCAACCATCGGGTAGCTCGCCATCAGGTTGCCAAGATTGTCTGGCTCCAGGGCGTCCTCGTCCACCTGACCGACCGGGCCGCGGAAGCCGTGACGTTGGTCGTACTCCTCAAGGCCTTTTCTGAGGGCTCTGGTTGCTGCCTGCTGAGGTTTGCTGTCAACCGTAAGTGTTACCTCGTATCCGTCGGTGTAGGCTGCATCGCCAAATCGTCTGACCATTTCGGCCCGTGCCATTTCTGCCAAATGGTCGGCATCGACCCCAGTTGATGGGGCGTTGTAACTCGCAGTCAGCGGGGCGGTGGAGGCCAGCTCGTAGGCGTCTGGCGTAATGTACTTCAGGTCCCGCATGCGGCCCAGGATCCAGTTTCTGCGAGCTTCAGCGCGACTTGGATTGGCAAGCGGGTTGTAAGCCGATGGTGCCTTGGGCAGTCCTGCCAGCATGGCCATCTCGGCCAATGAAAGTTCGGTCACGGACTTGTCGTAATAAACCTGGGCGGCGGCGGCAATCCCGTAGGCGCGATTGCCCAGGTAAATCTTGTTGAGATAGAGCTCGAGAATGCGGTTTTTATCCAGTTCACGCTCGATCTGAAGAGCCAGAAGTATCTCGTTGAACTTGCGAATAAACGTCCGGTCGCGTGACAAAAAGTAATTTTTTGCAACCTGCATTGTGATGGTACTGCCCCCTGACTGGATCTCTCCGGTGGAGACCAGTTCGATGGCAGCCCGCATCAGGCCTTTGAAGTCGACCCCGAAGTGCTCGTAAAAACGGGCGTCCTCAGCTGCCAGAAAGGCATGTAACTGAATTGTAGGGATCTGTTCGATTGTGATAGGTGCCCTTCTCTTTTCACCGAATTCTGCTATTAATCTCTCGTCTGCGCTGTATACCCGCAACGGGGTCTGCAGCCTGATGTCCAGGAGCTGATCGACAGGAGGCAGCCCCGGACGAAGATAAAGGTAGAATCCTGACGCCACGATTGTGGCGAGACTGAAACCAGTGAGAAAAAGCCATGCAAACAGGCGAGATGTACGTAACAAATGAGACATTTTTTTCTGACAACTGTTGGATATAGGTCTATCATTTGAGAAATTGCTTTAGGAAGGGCGAGCCACTTCCCGGGTGCAATGTTTCCCAATTTAAAGAAGAACGGGCATTGTAGACGGAAAACTGAAGAAATTCTCTTAAATAAAAAACACATATGAAAGAGCTCCGTCAGGAGTTTTCATAACCCGGTGCATGTAACCAGGTATAGGGTGAGCGCGTGTTCGGATTGTTCGGAAAAAAATCCAGTGCAGTACTCGGCGTGGATGTAAGTTCCAGCTCGGTCAAGTTACTGGAATTATCGAAGCAGGGTGACCGCTACAAGGTCGAGAGCTACGCAGTTGAGCCATTGCCGGCAAACGCTGTCGTAGAAAAAAACATCACGGATGTCGAGGCGGTGGGCGAAGTGCTCAAGCGCGTCGCGTCCAAATCCCGCACAGGCGTCAAGCAGGTAGCTGTGGCTGTCTCCGGTTCCGCCGTTATTACCAAGCTGATCCAGATGGACGGCGGTCTTAACGAGTTCGAGATGGAAGACCAGATCACACTGGAAGCTGACCAGTACATTCCGTATCCACTGGATGAAGTGGCTATCGACTTCGAGGTACAGGGGCCGTCGGAAACCAATCCCGATCAGGTTGACGTACTTCTTGCCGCGTGCAGGAAGGAAAACGTAGATATCCGCGAGGACGCGCTCGAGATTGCCTCGCTGACCACCAAGATAGTGGATGTTGAGGCCTACGCCCTTGAGCGCGCCTACTCACTTATTGAGCCCCAGCTTGATTCCCAGGGTGAAGAGCTTGTGGTTGCGATCGTGGATGTGGGTGCAACCATGACGACGCTCAGTGTGCTGGCTGAAGGCAAAACCGTATACACCCGCGAACAGATCTTCGGCGGCAAGCAGCTTACCGAAGAAATTCAGCGACGTTACGGGCTGTCTCTGGAAGAGGCGGGCCTTGCCAAGAAGCAGGGCGGCCTTCCGGACGACTATGAATCCGAAGTGTTGACTCCCTTCCGTGAGGCTGTTGTCCAGCAGGTTGCCAGGGCACTTCAATTCTTCTTCGGCGCTAGTCAGTACAATGCGGTTGACTACGTGGTCCTGGCAGGCGGTACGGCATCGATCCAGGGGCTGACAGAGATGGTTGAGGAAAAAACAGGCACGCCAACGCTGGTCGCAAATCCGTTTGCAGACATGGCGGTTGGCTCCAGGGTGAACGCATCCTCGCTGAGCAATGATGCGCCTTCACTCATGATTGCCTGCGGGCTGGCAATGAGGAGCTTTGACTGATGGCAAAGATTAACCTCAGACCCTGGCGCGAAGAACTCCGGGCAGAAAAACAGAAACAGTTCGTGGTCATGATTCTGGGCGCGGCCATTATTGCAGGCGGCCTGGTGTTCCTGTGGAAAACGGATATGGATAACCGTATCGCCTACCAGGAGTCCAGGAACGCCTACATCGAAACCGCGACCAAACAGCTCGACAAACAGATCAAGGAAATCGAGGATCTCAAGCGCAAGCGTGACGAGCTGCTTTCGCGCATGCAGGTGATCCAGGATCTCCAGGGCAAGCGGCCGGTCATTGTGCGGGTATTCGATGAGCTGGTTCGTACATTACCGGATGGTCTGTACTACACCAGCCTGAAGAAAACCGGCGAACGTGTGGACATTGTCGGTATGTCGGAGTCCAACAGCCGCATATCGGCCCTGATGAGGCGTTTTGAAGGGTCCGACTGGTTCAACGACCCGAACCTTTCGAATGTCGCCGCCGCCGATAGTGCCCGTGCCGGGTACAGCCAGTTCAACCTGTCGGTTCAACAACAAACACCAGAGCCCGAAGGGGAGGAGAAGTAATGAGCCTCGCGGACTCACTTAAAAGCCTCAATGAATTTGATATCAACGATCTGGATGTCAATAACGCTGGCATCTGGCCGGCACCCATCAAGGCAATCGTTGCGCTGATTATTTTCGGCCTGATTCTCGGTGGTGGCTACTGGTTCTTCATCAAGGACCAGTATGCCCAGCTCGAGCGGGTCGAGAATGCCGAGCAGGAGCTACGCAAGCGTTACGAAGACAAAGCCTATCAGGTCGCGAATCTTGAGGTCTTCAAGGCCCAGATGGAAGAAATGGAAGAAACGTTCGGCGCACTGGTAAGACAGCTACCCAGTGAAACCGAAGTGCCGGGGCTGCTTGAAGACATTACCAATACGGCATTGGGTAGCGGCCTTGATCTGCAAGAGGTCAAACTGCAGGGAGAGCAGCAGCGGGACTTCTACGCAGAGCTTCCGATCAATATCCGGGTAACAGGCACCTATCACGAGCTGGCAAGTTTCGTCAGCAGTGTGGCGAGCCTGCCTCGTATTGTGACGTTGCACGATCTAACCATAGCACCAACTGGCGGTGGCGGAGAGCAGCTGAATATGCAGGTTCTTGCACGTACCTACCGCTACCGGGCTGGAGAATGAGCATGGCGAGACAGCATGCGGCAAAGGCCTGGCTGGGTATTTGTCTGGTATCGTTCCTGACGGCGTGTTCCCAGGGTAATGGCTTTTCCGATCTGGACAAGTTTATGGCAGATACGCGGGCCAAGCCCCGTGGACACGTGGAGCCTTTGCCTGAGTTCAAGGCATACGAGGCCTTCAGTTATTCGGCCGCGGATCGGAGGGCACCCTTTGAGCCGCCGATTGATGTTCAGCTCACCATGGTTGATCAGAAGCCGGAGAGCGATATCGAGCCGGATCTGGATAGGCCTAGAGAGGTCCTCGAAAACTTCGATCTGAAGGCGCTCAGCATGGTGGGAACCCTGAGTGATACCTCCGGAAGTCTGTTTGCACTGATCAGGGATAACGAAGGTGGTATCCACAGGGTGCGTAGCGGCAACTACATGGGTCAGAACTATGGACGGATTATCGGTGTTAATGAAACCCGGGTTGAACTGATCGAGATCGTTCCCAACGGCCGGGGCGGATGGGTCGAGCGTCCACGCTCGCTGTCGCTGGATGAAAATGAAGGCTAAGGGAGCGGCAATATGACTATTGAAAAAAACATGCATGAACAAAAAGGTTTGGGGTCGAGGCTAGCGATGTTCAGAAAACTCAATGTATACGTCAGCGTGATTGCTTTTGGGTTGTTGTCCGGCCTGGCCAATGCGGTCACGCTGGAAGACGTGTCGTTTTCGTCGCTGTCCGGAGACCGGATTGAAGTGACGCTGAGATTTGATGGCCAGCCGCCGGAACCGAGCGGTTACACCATCGAGCGACCGGCAAGGATAGCTGTGGATCTTCGGGACACCAGCAGTGGGCTCGCCAGTCGCAATATCTCGCTTGGCTCTGGTAATGCCCAGAGCATGACGGTGGTCGAAACCAAGGATCGTACACGCCTGATTTTCAACCTTGCGGAACTGGTGCCTTATCAAACGGCCCGTAACCAGAACAGTCTGATTGTGACTATCGGTAGTGAAGGTGGTGCAATTGGCTCCACTGCAGCGGTCTCTTCACCATCGTCCGTGGGATCGGGTGCGTCGTCCTCTTCGTCCGGCAACGGGCTTGCGGGCGTGGATTTCCGCAGAGGCAAGGACGGCGAAGGCCAGGTGATTGTTGATCTGGGCAGCGCCAGTACGCCGGTTGACCTTTCCGAGCTGGGTGGTCGAATCCGTTTGACCATGGATGGCACCAATGTGCCTGACAATCTACGCCGCCGGCTTGATGTGACCGATTTTGCAACGCCGGTCACCCGTATCGACACCTTCACTGAAGATGGCAACGCAGTTGTAGAAATTCGCCCCGAGGGTAACTACGACTATATCGCTTACCAGTCCGGTTCCCGGTTTACGGTCAGCGTGGAAAAGCTGACCGAAGAAGAGGCCGAATCCCGCCGTGAAGAAAAATTCCCGTACACCGGCGATAAGCTCTCTTTGAACTTCCAGGATATCGAGGTGCGTTCGGTGCTGCAGCTGATTGCTGATTTTACCGGCCTGAATCTTGTGGCCAGTGATACGGTCAGTGGCAGCATTACCCTGCGCCTGCAGAATGTGCCCTGGGACCAGGCGCTGGATCTGATTCTGAAAACCAAGGGTCTGGACAAGCGCCAGATCGGCAATGTGCTTCTGGTGGCGCCCGCTGACGAGATTGCGGCCCGTGAAAAACTGGAGCTTGAAACGACCAAACAGATCGCTGAGCTGGCGCCGGTTCGTCTGGATATCATTCAGGTCAACTACGCCAAGGCCGCAGACGTTGTTTCCCTCATTGAAGCGGACGAGGAGTTGATCTCCTCCCGTGGCTTTGTTTCCTCGGATGCACGTACCAACACCATCAGCGTTCGCGAAACTTCGGAAAAGCTTGACGAAATCCGCCGTCTTGTTTCGACTTGGGATGTGCCGGTTCGTCAGGTTTCAATTGAAGCGCGAATTGTGCGGGCTCAGACGAATGTCGCTGAAAATTTGGGTGTTCGCTGGGGCGGCGCCGCCTATGATGTCAGAGGGGACGGTAGTGTGATTTCCGTGGGTGGCTCTCAGGGTGCAGTTGGTGAGGCCCGTGATGCTGCCAATGGTGGAAACAACACAATTACCTTCCCGGGTGCGCTGGCTGTGGACCTTGGTGTGAGTGGCCAAGGCGCATCCTCCTTTGCGCTTGGCTGGGGCAGTGACGACTTCCTTGTGGATCTGGAACTCTCTGCGCTGGAAAGTGATGGCCAGGCCGAAGTGGTTTCCCAGCCGCGCGTGGTAACCGCTGACCGCCAGACAGCCAAGATCAAGTCCGGTGAAGAAATCCCCTATCAGGAAGCCTCTTCCAGCGGTGCGACCTCGGTATCTTTCAAGGAAGCAGCGCTGTCCCTTGAAGTAACTCCGCAGATAACGCCGGATGACAAGATTATCATGGACCTGGTGGTCAATCAGGATTCTCGGGGTGAGGTGACAGGCGGTATTCCGTCAATAAACACCAACGAAGTGACTACTCAGGTTCTCGTAGGCAACGGCGAGACAGTGGTTCTGGGCGGTATCTTCCAGTCAGAGGTAGCCACCACTACCACGAAAACACCGTTCCTGGGTGATATTCCCTACCTGGGTCGCCTGTTCAAGCGCACCGAGCATATCGATGAGCGGAGCGAACTACTGATCTTCATCACACCGAAGATCATCAAGAGTGACCTGATTCAGTAATTCGGTCGCACCTGAGAAAAACCGCCGTCCACGTACGGCGGTTTTTTTTGCCTGTCCGTTTTTCGAATCTTATGGAAAGCGTTACCCTGTGCTATTCTCACCCGCCGGAATATAGATGAGCGGAAGTTATGTCCTTGCCAAAACGAGTAGTCCTTGTAGGCCCGATGGGGGCTGGCAAAAGCACGATTGGTCGCATGCTGGCCAAAGAGCTGGGCTATCGTTTTCTGGATTCCGATCGCATCATTGAGGAACGCTGCGGGGCGAATATTCCCTGGATTTTTGACGTAGAAGGCGAGGACGGTTTTCGCCAGCGTGAAACCGCGATGCTGTCGGAGTTGTCGGGGTATTCACAAACGGTTCTGGCGACCGGCGGTGGAGCCGTAATGCGCGAGGAAAACCATGCTCATTTGAAGCGTGACGCGGTTGTCGTTTACCTGAAAACCTCTATAGAACAGCAGGTTGAAAGAACGCGGCGGGACAGAAACCGTCCTCTGCTGCAGAACGATGACCCCGAAGCTGTTCTGAGGAGCCTGTTCACTATCCGGGATCCGATATATACGGAACTCGCCGATGTTGTCATGTTTACGGATCGGAAAAGTCCAAGGCTGGTGGTACGGCAATTGGTGAATCGCCTCAATCCTCGTACGCCGAGGCATAAAAGACAGATACGCAAGGAAGGCAGAAATCATGCGTGATTCAGTCCGGGAGCTGACAGTAGATCTGGGAGAGAGAGCCTATCCGATCATAATCGGGCAGGATCTGCTGGGTAACTATGACCTGACCCCGTTTGTTCAGGGAAGCCAGGTCATGATCGTGACCAATGAAACGGTTGCCCCCCTGTATCTTGAGTCTGCGCTCGCCTGTTTCCCCGGAAAACAGGTGGACACGGTGGTATTGCCGGATGGTGAAAAATTCAAGGACTGGCAAACCCTGAATCAGATATTTGATCGTTTGCTGGAAATGCGTCATTCACGAAAGACCACTCTGGTTGCACTTGGCGGTGGCGTAGTGGGAGATATGACCGGGTTCGCTGCTGCATCGTACCAGCGAGGTGTGCCGTTTATCCAGATACCGACCACACTGCTCTCACAGGTTGATTCTTCTGTTGGTGGTAAAACGGGGATCAATCACCCGCTGGGCAAAAACATGATCGGAGCTTTCCATCAGCCTGAGGTGGTGCTGATTGATACTGACAGTCTCAGAACACTTCCGCCCCGAGAGGTCTCGGCTGGACTGGCAGAGGTGATCAAGTATGGATTGATCCGGGATACCGATTTTCTCGGATGGCTTGAGCAGGAAATTGCAGCCCTCGTTAATCTCGATACCGCCGCGCTGGTCGAGGCTATCTATCGTTCCTGTGCCTGCAAGGCGGACGTCGTGGCCCTTGATGAGAGAGAAGGCGGGTTGCGGGCAATCCTGAATCTCGGGCACACCTTTGGTCATGCCATTGAGACATTTGCCGGATACGGTAACTGGCTGCATGGCGAGGCTGTAGGGACGGGCATGATGATGGCAGCGGATCTCTCCCTTCGCCAGGGCATGATCAGTGAGCAAGAGCGTGCCAGGGCAATACGTCTTATTGAGCGGGCGAAACTTCCGGATCTGGCGCCAGCCGGTATGACACCGGATGACTTCCATCGCCTCATGGCTGTCGATAAGAAAAATGTCGATGGTTCGCTGCGACTGGTTCTACTGCGGGCGCTGGGTGATGCGGTGGTGACGGATGAGGTGGATGCACTGGAGCTGGATGCGACGCTCCGGGCTTTCTGCGTGACGGCTGATGGTGTAACCACCTGAATCATGACTGATCAGCGGCTTTAATAGAGGCACTACAAGGAATGACAGTGACAGACCAGGGACTTAACAGTCTTGATGGAGGTGGCCTTTTCCCGCGGTTGCAAGAAAGGTACGGTTTGAGGGCGAACCCCCTGGATATGGAAACTCCTTTCTTTCCCGACGCATCCCGCCATCATGCCCTGGAAACACTCCGCCACCTGTGTGGATTTGGCGACCTTGCACTTTTGCTGACGGGCGACCCGGGTGCGGGTAAAAGCCGGTTATTGGCGGAATTGGTCCGGAGTGAGTCCTCCCGCCTCGATTTCCATCGTCTTCCCGCAGCCGCATTGACCAGCACCCAGGCGCTTGCCCGTGCTTTGCTTGGTGTGGCACACAAAGGGCTGAAGCCGGGTGAGGGCGCGCGGGATTCGGTATACGGATTCTTTCGCTGGTCCGAGAGCAGGGCGCGGAAAGGGCAGCGGATGGTTCTGTTGATTGATGATGCGGATCGCGCGCCTGCAGAGGTTGTCAGACTGTTGTTGGCGGCTTTCCTGGGTGCAGACCGCTCTGCCGCCGCCGTGCCGGTATTCAGTGGCAGCGGTCAGCTGATTGATACTTTACGGCTCTCGGGAGATGGTGATGGCGTGCACCAGATTCATCTTCGTCCCCTCACCAGGGAGGAGATTTCCTCGTATTTGGAGCCCAGAGTCCATCGCGCAGGTGGTGATGCAAAGGCATTGTTAACACCGGCCAGGCTCTCGCAAATCCACAGCCTGAGCCAGGGAAGCTTTTCCCGGCTGAAGCGCGTAACGCCGGCGGTGTGGCTGGATATGACGTCATCCGGAAGTGGGAATAGACCCAGGCGGTCATTCTCCGTGCCTCTCAATCTGCGCTGGCCAGCACTGGCGCTGGTGCTTCTGGCGGGTTCCTGGTGGCTGGTTTCGCAGCAGTATGATGACTCTGTGGCCCGGGAGCAGGTGGTGACCGAGCCGGAAACCGTGCGCAGAAGTATTACCATTGGCCCTGAGAATCCCGAGCCGGAACCTGTGGAGCCCGTCGTGGAGTCTTTAAAGGCTTCGTCCGAGTTGAGTGTGGAAGACCCTCCCGTGCAGCCTGTTCCAGAGCCTGTTCCAGAGCCAGAGCCAGAGCCAGAGCCAGAGCCAGAGCCAGAGCCAGAGCCAGAGCCAGAGCCAGAATTTTCACCGGCAAGTCCATCTCACTTCATGGCTCTTGGTGACGTGAGGGCCCGCCAGGGCTGGACGCTGCAGCTGATTGCCGGCAATCGCGAGCAAACTGTTCTTGGCCTGATTGATCAGTACAGCTCCCTTTCCGGTATTCTTTATACCCATACCGAAAGACAGGGACAGGACTGGTTTGTCGGCTTTTATGGAGATTTTGCATCCCGTGAAGAGGCCCGGGATGCAGTTGAGGGCCTTCCCCAGGCTCTTCGCGACCAGACTCCCTGGATCAGGCGCATGCGTAATTTCTGATCGTATTGAACCCCTCAATTTCATTTTAATTGTAACAAAAACAAATACCTGAGTTGGCTCCGTGGTGCCCGAGGTGTCGGTTGTAACACTCGCAACCGGCCGATTCGCGCCCTAAAATAAAACCTCTTTGGTTTGAGTACGTATTTCTACGCGTGTAAAATAGCCAGCCCCCATTTTCAGTGTCAAAGGGTGGGAACATCGTATCCTTTTCAATAACCCTTTGATTGAAAAGCATTTCTACGCGAGAGAACGCTTATGATGACAGGTTTGTATCATCCCGACGAATTCAGGGACAACTGCGGCTTCGGCCTGATCGCCCACATGAAGGGCGAGGCCAGCCACAAGTTGTTGCAAACTGCCATCGAGTCGCTGACCTGCATGACCCACCGCGGTGGTATCGCTGCAGACGGAAAGACCGGCGATGGTTGTGGCCTCCTGATCCAGAGTCCCGATGCTTTTTTGCGCAAGGCTGCGAAGGCAGAGTTCGGCAAAGAGCCTGAAGGTCAGTTTGCTGTGGGTCAGGTGTTCCTTAGCCCGGACGAGGGGAAGGCGGCGGCAGGACGTGCAGCTGTTGAGAAGCGCCTGACAGAGCAGGGTCTGGACATCATGGGCTGGCGTAAGGTGCCTACTGACGACAGCTGTCTCGGCCCCATGGCCCTGGACTGCATGCCCTGGATCGAACAGGTGTTCGTGGAGCCTGCCAATCAGACAGAGCAGGAATTTGCCATTGCGCTGTTTGTGGGCCGCCGCCACGCCGAGCGGGATATGGTCGAAGACTCCGAGTTCTATATCTGCAGCCTGTCCCATCGCACCCTGGCCTATAAGGGTCTGATGATGCCGGCGGACCTGGCGAACTTCTACAAGGACCTGGGTGATCCGGACCTGCAGACCGCCATCTGTGTCTTCCACCAGCGCTTCTCCACCAATACCATGCCGCGCTGGCCGCTGGCGCAGCCGTTCCGTTATCTTGCCCACAATGGCGAGATCAACACCGTTGACGGTAACCGTAACTGGGCCATAGCCCGCGCTGCCAAATTCAGCGCACCGCAGCTTCCCGACCTGCAGACCCTGCAGCCACTGGTGAATCTGACCGGTTCCGACTCTTCCAGCATGGACAACATGCTGGAAGTGCTGCTGGCTGGCGGTGTTGACCTGTTCCGCGCCGTGCGGATGATGATTCCGCCGGCCTGGCAGAATGTGGACACTATGGATTCCGAGTTGCGTGCATTCTACGAATACAACTCCATGCACATGGAACCCTGGGATGGCCCAGCTGGCCTGGTGCTTTCAGATGGCCGCTATGCCGTCTGTATGCTTGACCGCAATGGCCTGCGCCCGGCTCGCTGGGTAATCACGAAGGACGACTTCATCACCCTGGCATCCGAGATCGGCACCTACGGGTACAAGCCCGAGGACGTGGTCGCGAAGGGCCGTGTGGGGCCTGGCCAGATGCTGGCCATCGATACCGAATCCGGTGAGCTTCTGCATACCAAGGACGTGGATAGTCGCCTGAAGTCGGCCCAGCCCTACAAGCGCTGGTTGAGGGAAAACTCCCTGCGGGTTGAAACCACGCTGAACCAGGACACCCCTGATTTCAAGCTGATGCAGTCAGACGACCTCCACATACACCAGAAGATGTTCATGGTGTCCTACGAGGAGCGGGATCAGGTGCTGCGCCCGCTGGCTGAGAATGGCCAGGAGGCGGTGGGCTCTATGGGTGATGACACCCCCATGGCCGTACTCTCGAGCCGTGTTCGGCATGTGGCGGACTACTTCCGGCAGAAGTTTGCTCAGGTCACCAATCCGGCTATCGATCCGCTGCGGGAATCCATTGTGATGTCTCTGGAGACCTGCATTGGCGCTGAACGCAACGTATTTGAGGAAACCGCAGAGCACGCTAACCGTATTATCCTGACAACACCTGTGCTGTCGCCGGCCAAGTTCCTGAAGATCGCCAATAATGATCGGCCCGGTTTTGAAGTTGCCCGCATCAGCATGAGCTACAGCCCGGAAATGGGTCTTGAGCAGGCTGTCCGGAAAGTATGCGATGAAGCCGAGCACGCGGTACGCAATGGCAAGGTGATCCTGATCCTCACCGACAAGGATCTGAAAGAAGGAGAGCTGCCGGTCAATGCCATGATGGCAACCGGTGCAGTGCATCATCACCTGGTCAAGAAAGGCTTGCGTTGTGACTCCAACATCCTGGTAGAAACTGGCTGGGCCCGCGATCCACACCACTTTGCCGTGCTGTTCGGTTTTGGTGCCACCGCTGTGTACCCTTATCTGGCCTACCAGGTACTCAACGACCTGATTCGTACCGGCGAATTGATGATGGACCCCATTGATGCGAAGAACAATTATCGCAAGGGCATCAACAAAGGCCTGCTGAAGATCCTGTCGAAGATGGGTATATCTACCATCACCTCCTACCGCGGAGCCCAATTGTTCGAGGCGATCGGTCTGGCAGATGATGTCGTGGATCTGTGTTTCAAAGGCGTTCCCAGCCGTATCCAGGGTGCCGGATTCTTTGATTTCCAGCAGGATCAGGAGCAACTGGCGGCCGTTGCCTGGAAGCATCGCAAACCGATTTCCCAGGGTGGCCTGTTGAAGTATGTCCACGGCCAGGAATACCACGCCTTTAATCCGGATGTGATCGCCAAACTGCAGGAGGCCGTCACCAGCGGGGATTATGGGAACTATATGGAATACGCCGGGCTGGTTAACGAGCGCCCCGTCTCCACGCTGCGGGATCTGCTGGGCTTCCGGAAGGACATCAAGGCGATCGACCTGTCGGAAGTGGAGCCGGTGGAAAATATCTTCCCGCGCTTTGATTCTGCGGCCATGTCGCTGGGTGCATTGTCTCCGGAGGCCCATGAAGCCCTTGCAGTAGCTATGAATACCCTGGGTGGTCGGTCAAACTCTGGCGAGGGAGGGGAAGATCCGGCCCGCTATGGCACCGAGAAGCGCTCCAAGATCAAGCAGGTGGCGTCCGGTCGCTTCGGTGTGACGGCAGAATACCTGCGTAGCGCGGATGTCATGCAGATCAAGGTGGCCCAGGGAGCCAAGCCCGGTGAGGGCGGTCAGCTTCCTGGTGGCAAGGTCAACGACCTGATTGCCCGGCTGCGCTATTCGGTGCCCGGTGTGACGCTGATTTCGCCGCCACCGCACCACGATATCTACTCCATCGAGGATCTTGCACAGCTGATTTTCGATCTCAAGCAGGTCAACCCGAACGCCCTGGTGTCCGTGAAACTGGTTTCCGAGCCCGGAGTCGGTACCATCGCCGCCGGTGTGGCCAAGGCCTACGCCGACCTGATTACCGTTTCCGGTTATGACGGTGGCACCGCGGCCAGCCCGCTGACCTCCATCCGTTACGCTGGTTCCCCCTGGGAACTGGGCCTGAGCGAAACCCAGCAGGCGCTGCGGGCCAACGACCTGCGAGGCAAGATCCGCCTGCAAACCGATGGTGGCATCAAAACCGGCCTGGATGTGGTCAAGGGCGCCATTCTGGGCGCCGAAAGTTTTGGCTTCGGTACCACGCCGATGGTGGCTCTGGGCTGCAAATATTTGCGGATCTGTCACCTGAACAACTGTGCCACCGGTGTTGCCACCCAGAACGAGCACCTGCGGGAGGAGCACTTCAAGGGCACCGTGGAAATGGCGATGAATTTCTTCCGCTTTGTGGCGGAAGAAACCCGTGAATGGTTGGCGAAGCTGGGTGTGCGCAGCCTGGAGGAACTGGTGGGCCGTGTTGACCTGCTTGAGCGCCTTCCGGGAGATACCCCGCGCCAGAAGAAGCTAGACCTGACGCGCCTGCTATCCAACGACCATATTCCGGCGGACAAGCCCAACACCTGTCAGGTGGAGCGTAACTATCCGTTTGACGAGGGTAAGCTGGCTGAGCAAATGGTGAAAGATACAGCCGATGCGATAGCCGCCAAAGCCGGTGGTACCTGGTCTTACAGGGTCACCAACTGCGACCGCTCCATTGGTGCCCGCCTTTCGGGTGAGATTGCCCAGGCACACGGAAACCAGGGCATGGTCTCTGCTCCTGTCACTCTCGAACTGACTGGCACCGCTGGCCAGAGCTTCGGGGTCTGGAACGTGGGTGGTCTTAATCTGCTTCTCGAAGGAGATGCCAACGATTATGTAGGAAAAGGCATGACCGGCGGAAAGCTGGTGGTCCGGCCACCATCCGGCAGTGCCTTCAAATCCCAGGAAACCTCGATTGTAGGCAACACCTGCCTGTATGGTGCCACGGGCGGAAAGCTGTTTGCAGCCGGTACCGCCGGTGAGCGCTTCGGTGTGCGCAACTCCGGTGCCCATGCCGTTGTGGAAGGCACCGGTGATCACTGCTGTGAGTACATGACCGGTGGTCTGATAACCGTCCTGGGTAGCACCGGCCACAACTTCGGTGCTGGTATGACCGGTGGTTTTGCCTACGTGCTGGACCTGAACAATACGTTTGTGGACAAGTACAACCACGAACTGGTGGAAATCCAGAGGATCTCCAGCGAAGATATGGAATCCTACCGGAACCACCTGCGTGGCGTTGTCCGGGAGCATATTTCCGAAACCGCCAGTGAATGGGCAGAGCATATTCTTGACAATTTCGACGACTATATTGGCCGCTTCTGGTTGGTCAAACCCAAGGCTGCAAACCTTCGTAGCCTGTTGGCCAGCACCCGGGCACGCCCCGAGTAACGGCAGATGGAACAGGGTTAGGGCGTTACCAGTGTGGTAACGCCGGTGTCGAAATTGAGTCTGATGAGAGCTTCATAATGAAAGAACGACTGAGTAACGACTTCCAGTTTGTCGAGGTAGGGCGTGTTGACCCTAAAAAGGTACCGGCAAAGAAGCGCAAGAAAGAGTTTGGTGAGATCTACCACCCATTCACCCAGGATCAAGCTGCCTCGCAGTCGCATCGCTGCCTGGAATGCGGCAACCCGTACTGTGAGTGGAAGTGCCCGGTCCACAACTATATTCCCAACTGGCTGAAGCTGGTGTCCGAAGGCAATATCATGAAGGCCGTGGAGTTGTGTCATCAGACCAACTCATTGCCGGAAGTCTGCGGGCGTGTATGCCCCCAGGATCGACTGTGTGAGGGCGCTTGTACCCTCAACGATGGCTATGGTGCAGTAACGATCGGGTCTGTGGAAAAATACATTACCGACACCGCTTTCGCTTTAGGCTGGAAGCCTGACATGTCTGCCGTGAAGTGGACAGACAGGAAGGTTGCGGTAATTGGTGCCGGCCCGGCCGGGCTCGGCTGTGCCGACGTGCTTGTCCGCAACGGCGTCAAGCCGGTGGTTTTCGACATCTATCCGGAAATCGGCGGCCTGCTGACCTTTGGTATCCCTGAATTCAAGCTGGA
Source organism: Marinobacter panjinensis (assembly GCF_005298175.1). NCBI lineage: Bacteria > Pseudomonadati > Pseudomonadota > Gammaproteobacteria > Pseudomonadales > Marinobacteraceae > Marinobacter > Marinobacter panjinensis. The sequence continues at coordinate 53,908 of NZ_SZYH01000003.1, read as the reverse complement.
AAAGTCGGTGATGAGCCGTCGCCGTAAGATATTCGAGGAAATGGGTGTGGAATTCCGCCTGTCCACGGAAGTGGGAAAGGATGTGGCGATGGCGGACATTCTGGAGGAATACGATGCCGTGTTTATGGGCATGGGCACCTACACTTACATGAAAGGTGGTTTTCCGGGTGAGGACCTGCCAGGCGTTCATGATGCCTTGCCGTTCCTGGTATCCAACGTAAACCGCCGCCTCGGATTCGAAAAAGACGCCGACGATTTCATCGACATGAAAGGCAAGCGTGTGGTGGTGCTCGGCGGTGGTGATACCGCCATGGACTGCAACCGCACGTCGATTCGCCAGCAAGCGGCGAGCGTTACCTGCGCTTACCGCCGGGACGAGCAGAACATGCCCGGGTCCCGCCGCGAAGTGTCGAACGCCAAGGAGGAAGGCGTCAAATTCATGTTCAACCGTCAACCTATCGCCATTATTGGCGAAGATCGGGTCGAGGGTGTGAAAGTGGTTCAGACCCGTCTTGGCGAGCCCGACGAGAACGGTCGTCGCCGTCCGGAAGTTGTTGCCGGCAGTGAGGAAGTTATTCCCGCAGATGCCGTGCTGGTGGCCTTCGGCTTCCGCCCGAGCCCTGCTGATTGGTTTGATGAACAAAAGGTGGATACCGATGACTCCGGTCGGGTCAGCGCGCCGGAGGAGACGGAATTCGCTTTCCAGACCAGCAATTCAAAGATTTTTGCAGGCGGCGACATGGTCCGCGGCTCGGATCTGGTCGTAACCGCTATCTGGGAAGGCCGCCAGGCGGCAGAAGGTATCATGGACTATCTGGATATCTGATCGCCTCCGGTTTTGACCCGGATCAGAAGGGTGGCTTGCTGATGGCAGGTCACCCTTTTTTATTGCCACAAACCGGGTATCATTGCCCTCCGAACCTTTTACCGACAGCAGACTGGGAATGTTATGACCGAGCTGAAAAATGACCGTTTCCTGCGCGCGCTGATGCGTCAGCCCGTTGATCGCACACCGGTGTGGATGATGCGTCAGGCCGGCCGATACCTGCCGGAATACCGTGCAACCCGTGCCAAAGCCGGTGATTTTCTCAGTCTCTGCAAGAACACCCCGCTGGCCTGCGAAGTTACGCTGCAGCCACTGGAGCGCTTCCCGCTGGATGCGGCGATTCTGTTTTCAGACATCCTTACCATCCCGGATGCCTTGGGGCTGGGCCTGTATTTCGAAACCGGGGAAGGCCCGAAATTCCGCAATACTATCCGGTCCGCTGCGGATGTGGCTGCGCTGCCGAAGATCAATGCCGAAGTGGATCTGGACTATGTGATGAATGCGGTGTCCACCATCCGTGGCGCGCTCAATGGCAGCGTTCCGCTGATCGGCTTCTCCGGTAGCCCCTGGACCCTGGCGACCTACATGATTGAGGGCAGCTCCTCCAAGGACTTTCGCGAAGCCAAGAAACTGATGTACGGACAGCCCGAGGTCATGCACCAACTGCTGGATCATCTGGCGGACTCGGTCATTGATTATCTCAACGGCCAGATCCGTGCCGGCGCCCAGGCGGTTCAGATATTTGATACCTGGGGCGGCGTGCTGAGCAGCTGGGCCTATCAGGAATTTTCCCTCGATTACATGAAGAAAATCGTCGCTGGCCTGATTCGCGAGAACGACGGCCGCCACGTTCCGGTAATCCTGTTCACCAAGAACGGCGGTCAGTGGCTGGAGTCCATTGCGGATTCCGGTGCAGACGCCGTAGGGCTGGACTGGACAACAGACATTGGCAACGCACGTGCCCGTATTGGCGATAAGGTTGCCTTGCAGGGCAATATGGACCCGGCCATGCTGTACGCGCCGCCAGAGCGCATTCGCCAGGAAGTGGCGGATATCCTGTCCCGTTACGGTTCCGGTCCGGGTCACATTTTCAACCTTGGTCATGGGATCACCCCGGATGTAGATCCGGAGCATGCCGGGGCGTTTATTCGCGCTGTGACTGAGCTTAGTCCCCCATATCACAATCAAGATTGATAGTTGGGAGTTATCGGGTGGTTGCCGGGCCGTTCCAAAACACGCCCGTGAATACGTCCCTGTAGGGCTCGGTCGCGCCATCCCTGGCGCTCCACGGTTTTGGAACGACCCGACAACCATCCTTTGTCGCACTTTCGCGTTAACGCCCCGAAGTTAGCCCTGCTGAGTGCGTGCGGTAGATAGATGTCCCTGTGCGGTCTATAGTCATACCAGACAAGACCGGTAAACAGGAGCAACCCTTGCCAGCCAAAACCCCCGAAAAACGTCGTTTCCACAGAATCTCCTTCGATGCTGATTGTGAGCTGCATTGCCAGGATGAAGTGTGGCCAACCGAGGTGTTGGATATTTCGCTGAAGGGCGTTCTGGTTAAACGGCCTGAGGGTTGGAACGTACCGCTGAAACAGCCGTGCGAGGTGATTATCCACCTGGACGATAACGAAACCGCGATCGTGATGGCGGTGGAGTTACGGCATGTTGAAGAGCATAGGCTGGGGTTCAAGTGTCAGTATATTGATCTTGAGAGTGCGACTCATCTGAAGAGGTTGGTGGAGTTGAATCTGGGGGATCAGGCGTTGTTGGAGAGGGAGTTTGCGCATTTGATTGAGTAACCCGATAGTTTTTTGTCGGATTACGGCCTGTCGGCCTAATCCGACCTACGGTTTGACGAGATAACTGCATATTATGGGGGAGGGGTTGGTAACACCTTTCCAAAAATGTGCGGAGCCATGGATGGCGGAGCCCAAGCGCACATGGATGTGCTTGTAGCGTTTTTTGGAAAGGTGTTACCAACTCCCCCCATCACCTAACCAAGCAGGCTAGGTTCCAGAGCCTAAAGCTCCTCCAAAGCCGACAGTGCATCACTAAGCTTGGTCACGGGAATAACCTTCATACCCTCAATAACCTTGCGAGGTGCGTTGGACTTGGGCACCAGGGCACGGGTAAAGCCGTGCTTGGCGGCTTCGTAGATGCGCTCCTGGCCACTGGGAACCGGGCGGATTTCGCCGGAGAGGCCGACCTCGCCGAAGATCACCAGATCCTGGGGCAGGGCGCGGTCGCGGAAGGACGACACGATGGCCGCAAGTAGCGCCAGGTCCGCGCTGGTTTCATTGACTTTCACGCCACCGACCACATTCACAAACACATCCTGATCCGACACATGCATGCCCCCGTGGCGATGCAGCACCGCCAGAAGCATCGCCAGCCGGTTCTGATCCAGCCCCACCGCCACCCGCCGTGGGTAGCCTCCCTGGGCCATATCCACCAACGCCTGGATCTCCACCAGCATCGGCCGCGTGCCCTCCCAGACGACCATGACCACACTGCCAGGGGCCGCTTCTTCGCCCCGGTTCAGGAAGATCGCACTGGGGTTTTTTACTTCCTTCAGACCCTGCTCCAGCATTGCAAATACGCCCAGCTCATTGACCGCGCCAAAACGGTTCTTGATGCCCCGCAGAGTGCGGTAACGGCTGTCACTGGAGCCTTCCAGCAGGATGGAACAGTCAATCATATGCTCCAGCACCTTCGGCCCCGCCAGGCTGCCGTCCTTGGTGACGTGGCCTACAAGGAACAGAATGGTACCGGTCTGCTTGGCAAAGCGGGTCAGGTAGGCGGCGCTTTCGCGGACCTGGGAGACACTGCCCGGCGCGGATTCCGTTTCGGCCACGTGCATCACCTGGATACTGTCCACCACCAGGATGCGGGGTTTTTCGATTTCCGCTACCTGCATGACCCGCTCAACACTGGTTTCCGACAGCATCTTCAGGTCTTTGGTGGGCAGCCCGAGGCGCTTGGCTCGCATGGCCACCTGTTGCAGGGATTCCTCGCCAGTGACGTAGAGTGCGGGAACACTGGACGCCAGGTGGCAAACCGCCTGCAGTAGCAGGGTGCTCTTGCCGGCGCCAGGATGACCGCCCATGAGGACGGCAGAACCTTCCACGAGGCCGCCGCCAAGCACCCGGTCAAATTCCTGCATGCCGGAGCTGATGCGAGGCTGCTCGGCAAGGCTGACGTCGTCCAGGCTCTTTACTTCCGACAGGCTGCCTGCGAAGCCCTCAAAGCGTGCTCCGCGGGCACCCCTGGCATTGCCGCCACTGACGCCACGAACCTCGCTGATGGTGTTCCAGGCCTGGCAGGCAGTGCATTGGCCCTGCCACTTGGAGTAGTCAGCGCCGCACTCGGTGCAGACGTAGGCGGTTTTGGCTTTTGCCATGGCGGTGGTGCTACCTAAATGTTGGTTTGTCGGATTACGGCTTCGCCTAATCCGACCTACGATCCCGCAGGCTGATGACTCCCGCGTAGGTCGGATTAGGCGAAGCCGTAATCCGACAACCTGCGTCAGGCCAACTTCTTGTACTTCATCCGCTGAGGCACCATCGCCGAATCGCCTTTGCGTTTCTTGTGGTCCTCGTCGTACTCACTGAAGTTACCCTCGAAGTAAACCACTTCACCATCGTCCTCAAACGCCAGGATATGGGTAGCTACGCGGTCGAGGAACCAGCGGTCGTGCGAGATCACCAGCGCGGAGCCGGGGAAGTTCAGCAGGGCTTCTTCCAGGGCGCGAAGGGTTTCCACGTCCAGGTCGTTGGTGGGTTCGTCCAGCAGCAGTACGTTACCGCCTTCCTTGAGCAGCTTCGCCAGATGTAGCCGGTTGCGCTCACCACCGGACAGGTCGGCCACCCGCTTCTGCTGGTCAGCGCCCTTGAAGTTGAAACGGCCCACGTAGGCCCGTGACGGGGTCTCGTAGTTGCCAATCTTGATAATGTCATTGCCGTCGCTGAGCTCTTCCCACACGGTGTTGTCGCCGTTGAGATCCCGCATCTGGTCCACATAGGCCAGCTTTACGGTTTCGCCCACGGTAATGGTGCCGGAATCCGGCTTGTCTTGCCCGGCGATCATCCGGAACAGGGTGGATTTACCCGCGCCATTACCGCCGATAATGCCTACGATGGCGCCAGGAGGCACACTGAACGATACGTTCTCATACAGCAGGTGGTCGCCGAAGGACTTGCTGATGCCGTCCACCTCGATCACCTTACTCCCGAGGCGAGGGCCGGGTGGAATGTACAGCTCGTTGGTTTCGTTGCGCTTCTGGAACTCCTGGGAGCTCATTTCCTCGAAGCGGGCCAGGCGGGCCTTGCTCTTGGACTGGCGGCCCTTGGCATTGCTGCGCACCCACTCCAGCTCCTGTTTGATGGTCTTCTGACGGGAATCTTCCTGTTTGGCTTCAATCTCGAGGCGTTTTTCCTTGTTTTCCAGCCACTGACTGTAGTTACCCTCAAAAGGAATGCCCTGGCCACGGTCCAGCTCGAGGATCCAGCCGGCCACGTTATCGAGGAAGTAACGATCGTGGGTAATAGCAACCACGGTGCCGGTGTAGTCGTGGAGGAAGCGCTCCAGCCAGGCCACGGATTCCGCATCCAGGTGGTTGGTAGGCTCGTCCAGCAGCAGCATGTCGGGGCTTGAGAGCAGCAGCCGGCACAGAGCCACACGCCGGCGCTCACCGCCGGAGAGGTTCTTTACCATCGCGTCCCAGGCGGGTAGCCGGAGGGCGTCGGCGGCCACTTCCATCTTCCGCTCGATATCGTGTCCGTCGCTGGCCTGGATAAAGGCCTCTAGCTCACCCTGCTTCTTGGCAAGAGCGTCAAAATCAGCATCTGGTTCGGCATAATCAGCATAAACCTGATCCAGCTCGGCCAGGGCATTGTGAATGCCGGAGACCGATTCTTCGACAATTTCCTTGACGGTTTTGCTATCGTCCAGCTCCGGCTCCTGGGGCAGGTAGCCCACATTGATGCCCGGCTGGGGGCGAGCCTCACCAATGTAATCCTGATCTATCCCCGCCATAATACGTAGCAACGTAGACTTACCGGAACCGTTGAGGCCCAGTACGCCGATTTTGGCGCCAGGGAAAAAGCTCAGGGAAATGTCTTTAAGGATTTCGCGCTTGGGCGGAACCACTTTGCCCACGCGGTTCATGGTGTAGACGTATTGGGCCATGTTGTCAGAATCCTTCTTGCGAAGTGTGTTTCGGAAATACTGAAGGTGTCTGGCTGAGGCCATCGGGTAGGGCGTTTCGGGATCGTCAAAATCAGGGATGATTTTGTCGAGCGTACAGAGATGTATTTACAGCGTATCCCGGATCGCCCTACCCGATGGCCGGTACTCCACAGTAGCCGCAACCAATGAATATTGACCGAGTAAGGTATCGAAACCGATCAGGGATAGCAATTGAGCAAAAACTGTCTTTGGCCGCGTGTCGGTATCTGCGGACAGTATAAAGGGTGATTTTTCACCCGTTTCTACGATAGAATAGCGGCCCATTTTTTAGGGTAGCTACGCACACAGGGGCAGCGCATCAATGTTTAATCGTGATATGAAAATCGCCGGCTTTGACGACGAGCTCTGGAACGCCATGCAGGCGGAAGAGAAGCGCCAGGAAGCTCACATTGAGCTGATCGCGTCTGAAAACTATACCAGCCCGCGGGTGATGGAAGCCCAGGGTAGCGTACTGACCAACAAGTACGCCGAAGGCTACCCCGGCAAGCGTTATTACGGTGGCTGCGAATTTGTCGACATCGCCGAGGACCTGGCTATCAGCCGTGCTAAAGAGCTTTTCGGTGCGGCCTATGCCAATGTGCAGCCCCACTCCGGTTCCCAGGCCAACTCCGCCGTATTCATGGCACTTCTGAAGCCCGGCGATACGGTTCTTGGCATGAGTCTGGCCCACGGCGGTCACCTGACCCATGGTGCCAGCGTGAATTTCTCCGGCAAGATCTACAATGCCGTGCAGTACGGCCTGAATCCGGAAACCGGCCTGATCGATTACGATGAAGTGGAAAGCCTTGCCCTTGAGCACAAGCCGAAGATGATCATCGCGGGTTTCTCGGCCTACTCCCAGGAGCTGGACTTTGCCCGCTTCCGTGAGATTGCCGACAAGATCGGCGCCTGGCTGTTTGTGGACATGGCGCATGTGGCAGGCCTGGTAGCGGCCGGCGTTTACCCGGACCCGATTCCTCACGCCCATGTCGTTGCGACCACCACCCACAAGACCCTGCGCGGCCCCCGTGGCGGCCTGATCCTGGCTTGTGACGACGCCGACCTGCAGAAGAAACTGAACTCCGCAGTGTTCCCCGGTGGCCAGGGCGGCCCGCTGATGCATGTTATCGCCGCCAAGGCAGTCTGCTTCAAGGAAGCCATGAGCGATGAGTTCAAGGATTACCAGAAGCAGGTCATCAAGAATGCCAAGGCGATGGCGGAAGTGTTCGTTTCCCGCGGCTTTGACGTGATTTCCGGAGGTACCGAGAACCACCTGTTCCTGGTCAGCCTGATCAAGCAGGATATTACCGGAAAGGACGCGGATGCCGCCCTCGGCCGAGCCCACATCACTGTAAACAAGAATGCGGTTCCGAATGACCCGCGCTCACCGTTCGTGACCTCTGGCCTGCGCATCGGTACCCCGGCGGTCACTACCCGCGGTTTTGGTGAGTCCGAGTGCCGCGATCTGGCGGGCTGGATGTGTGACATTCTGGACAACCTGGAAGACGAAGCGGTCAATGACCGGGTTCGTGAGCAGGTCGCAGGCCTGTGTGATCGTTTCCCGGTCTACGCCGGCTAATCAGCCCTAACGCACCGTCAGGCGCCCTGCAGCGCAGCGTCTGACGGATTGCAGGAGCTTCAGTTTATGCATTGTCCTTTCTGTGGTGAAGCGGATACCAAGGTAATCGACTCCCGGCTGGTGGCCGAGGGTGATCAGGTGCGTCGCCGCAGGGAGTGTCTGTCCTGTCGTGAGCGTTTCACCACCTTTGAGTCAGCCGAACTGGTGATGCCCCGTGTCGTCAAACAGGATGGCACCCGCCAGCCGTTTGATGAGGAAAAGCTGAGGGCAGGGCTGATGAAAGCCCTGGAAAAACGCCCCGTCAGCATTGAGGAGATCGAGGCGGCACTCAATCGCATCAGGTTCCGCTTGCGGGCCACCGGCGAGCGGGAAGTGAAATCCATGCAGCTCGGTGAAGAAGTGATGACGGAACTGCGGCAGCTGGACAAGGTCGCCTACGTTCGGTTTGCCTCAGTTTATCGCAGTTTTCAGGATGTTAACGAGTTCAAGGAAGAGATTGAACGGCTTTCGGCGACCTCGGGCGACGACCCTGTGGATGTGGCCAAGGTTCTGGCAGATAACCATTCCTCCAAAGGAAAGGCATGATCGACGCCCAGGACACGGCATTCATGGCCAGGGCGGTGCAGCTCGCCTGGCGTGGCCGCTATTCCACCCATCCCAATCCACGTGTGGGTTGCGTCATTGCCAGTGGCAGCAGGATTCTTGGGGAGGGCTGGCACGAGCGAGCCGGTGAGGCCCATGCCGAGATTCGCGCACTGAGTCAGGCCGGACCGGATGCGCGCGGCGCAACGGCCTATGTCACACTGGAGCCTTGCAGTCATTTCGGGCGCACCCCGCCTTGTGCCAAGGCCCTGGTTGAAGCCGGCATTGCTCATGTGTTTGCCGCCACCAAGGACCCTAACCCGTCGGTTTCAGGTCGTGGCCTGGATATGCTCCGGGAAGCAGGCGTTCGGGTGACAGAGGGGTTATTGGCTGAAGAAGCGGTGCGGCTCAATCCCGGGTTCATGAAGCGGATGAACGTAGGCCGGCCTTACGTTCGGCTTAAAATGGCCGCCAGTCTGGATGGCAGAACCGCCATGGCATCGGGGGAGAGCCAGTGGATTACCGGCGCAGAGGCTCGCCGTGACGTACAGCGGCTCAGGGCCATCAGTGACGCCATCCTGACTGGTGTTGGAACCGTGTTGGCCGATAACCCCTCTCTGACGGTGCGCCGGGGCGAGTTGGGTGATATTGGAGATGCCACGGAACCCTCACGCCAGCCCTTACGCGTAATAGCGGATCGGGATGCACGCACGCCTCCCGGTGCCACCATACTCCAGGGGGGTAACGTCCAGGTCTATTGCGCCTCTCCGACATTGGCAACCGCGCAGGCTCAGGATCTTGCCGCGCTGGGAGTCGGGCTTACTGGCGTCGCCTGGAAAGACAACGGAATTGATGTCCGCGAACTCTTGGACTCGCTGGGGGAGCTGGGCATCAACGAACTCCTGGTGGAAGCCGGCCCGACACTGGCCGGAACCTTTATCAATGAGCGCCTGGTGGATGAGCTCTGGCTCTATCAGGCACCGGTGTTCCTGGGCAGTACCGGCCGGCCAACGGCCAATCTGCCACTGGAATCCATGGCGGACAAGGTACAATGGAAAGTGCTCGATCGCCGTCAACTGGGTGAGGATCAACGACTGATCCTGGCACCAGCCTGACGGATATTAAATTCATGGTGGGCCGGTGCCGATTACAGGGCGGTCAGACCAAAAGGGTGCAAAAACGGTATGGCACTGAACAGCATTGAAGACATTATTGCAGACATTCGTCAGGGCAAAATGGTCATCCTGATGGACGATGAAGACCGGGAAAACGAAGGCGACCTGGTGATGGCTGCTGAACACTGCACGCCAGAGGCCATCAACTTCATGGCACGGTTCGGCCGTGGCCTGATCTGTATGCCTATGACCCGCCAACGGTGCGAGCAGCTTGGCCTGCCATTAATGGTACAGCAGAATGCCTCTGGCTTTGGCACCAAGTTCACGCTGTCTATTGAGGCAACCGAAGGGGTAACCACCGGCATATCCGCCGCCGACCGTGCCCGCACTGTTCAGGCAGCGGTCGCCCGCAATGCCAAAGCATCGGATCTGGTCCAGCCGGGGCATATTTTCCCGCTGATGTCCGACCCGGGTGGTGTTCTCAGCCGTGCTGGCCATACCGAGGCGTCTTGTGACCTGGCGGCCCTTGCCGGGTGTGAGCCTGCCGGTGTGATCTGTGAAATCATGAATGACGATGGTTCCATGGCCCGGCGTGAGGATCTCGAGAAATTCGCTGAGACCCACGACCTGAAGATAGGCACCATTGCAGACCTGATCCACTATCGCACGTTGAACGAACGCACAATCGAGTGCGTGGAACAGTACGATCTGGACACCGAATACGGCGTATTCAATCTTCGCACCTATCGCGACAACATCCAGGGCTCCACCCATCTGGCGATGGTGATGGGGGAGATATCCGCGGATGATCCGGTGCTGGTTCGTGTGCACATCACCGATACCCTGCGAGACCTGCTCGGTGCCCGCCGTGTGGATTCCCGCAGCTGGCCGCTCCACCACGCCCTGGAAAAGGTTGCCAGTGAAGGTCGTGGCGTGGTGGTTCTGCTCAACAGCGCGGAAGACAGCTACAATCTTGAAGACCGCATCCACGAATTTTTCGAGCAGGACAAGAAGTCTGCGGGCAAGGGCAGTTCTGGTGTCTATTTTACCGTCGGCACCGGTTCACAGATCCTGCGGGACCTCGGCGTTGGCAAAATGCGGCTGCTGAGCCCGCCCATCAAATTTTCCGCGATTTCCGGGTTTGAGCTGGAAGTGGTGGAATACGTGCCCTATACCCCTGAATGATGAACCCCGGCAGCGCCGCACCGAAAGGGCGGGGTTGCCACTGAAGGAGCCATGCATGGCCGATATCAAAGTAATTGAAGGTGACTTTACCCACTGCAGCGGTAAATACGCGCTGGTCGTTGGTCGTTTTAACGGATTCGTGGTGGAAAGCCTGGTGGACGGTGCCGTAGATACTCTGCGTCGACACGGCATTGCTGACGCTGACATAACCATCGTGCGAGTGCCGGGTGCCTATGAAATGCCGCTGGCCGTCAAGCGCGTGGCCGAGACTGGCAACCATGATGCTATTATCGCACTCGGTGCCGTTATTCGCGGCGGTACGCCCCATTTCGAATACGTTGCCGGCGAAGCCTCCAGCGGTTTGGGCGCTGTAAGCCTTGAGACCGACGTGCCGGTGACTTTTGGCGTGCTGACCGTTGATTCCATAGAGCAGGCCATTGAGCGTGCTGGTACCAAGGCTGGTAACAAAGGCGCCGAAGCGGCGATAACGGCCCTGGAAATGGTCAGCCTATTCAAGAAGCTGGGTGAATGATGACCACACCGGAAGACAGTACTGTGCAACCGGCCCCGTCGGGTCAGCCCAAGGCTGGCGACAGGCGAAGGGCCCGGGCCCTGGCCATGCAGGGCCTGTATCAGCGCCACTTCAGCAAGAGCTCGATTACCGACATCGAGTCAGAGTTTATCGTCGACAATGATATGTCGAAGGTAGACACCGCCTATTTCCGCGATCTGCTTCGGGGCGTTCACCGGGAGCAGGCAGAGCTGGACCGTTTGCTTGAGCCCTTTCTGGACCGACCGATTCATGAAGTGGATGCCATTGAGCTGGCCATCGTGCGGCTTGGCACTTATGAACTGAAATACCGGCTGGACGTTCCCTACAAGGTAGTGATCAATGAAGGGATCGAGATGGCCAAGAAGTTTGGTGGCACCGAAGGCCACAAGTTCGTTAACAGCCTGCTGGACAAACTGAGTCATCGTCTGCGCCTGGCCGAGACCCGTCCGCGCTGAGTGATGGGCGAATTCGAGCTGATCCGCCGTTATTTCTTCCCTATCGCCGAGGCGGGGAACACCTCTGCGGTTCTGCTCGGGCCCGGTGATGACTGCGCGATTCAGCGGGTCGAACCGGGCAGGGATCTGGTTTTCTCTGTAGACACGCTGGTTGAAGGCGTCCACTTTCCCCGTGATTACGATCCTGAAAAACTGGGTTGGCGAAGCCTGGCGGTTGCGGCGAGCGACCTCGCGGCCATGGGCGCCGATCCGGTTTGCTTCACACTGGCCCTGACCCTCCCCGATGCTGATCCTGACTGGCTGCATGCCTATGCAGCTGGCCTGGCAAGTGCAGCCGCGCAGTTTGGCCTGTCACTTGCCGGCGGAGACACCACCCGCGGACCACTGACCTTGAGCCTGCAGGTTCATGGTACGGTGCCCCAGGGTCAGGCGCTCCAGCGCTCCGGCGCACGGGCGGGGGATTATGTCTGTGTTTCCGGCACCCTGGGTGAGGCTGGAGCCGCGCTGAAATTCCTGGGCAGTCAAAACCCCGGGCCCGATGAGCAGTCGGTTCTGGACAGGTACCATTACCCGGCGTCACGGCTGAGCCTCGGAGCCGCACTGCGTGGATGTGCTTCCGCTACCGTAGATATATCCGATGGCCTGGTGGCAGATCTGGGCCATATTCTTGAGGCATCCGGGGTGGCCGCGAGCATTGATATTGCGAAGCTTCCGTTATCGGCGACACTGAATCGTCTTGTCGGCGAGGAGGCGGTCAACCTGGCAATGAACGCCGGTGATGATTATGAGTTGTGCATCACTATCAGCCCGAAAGCCTGGGAAGGTCTCCCGGAGGAGATTCGCAGCCAGTTGACCATCATTGGTGAGGTAACATCGGGCGAAGGCCTTGCCATCACACACGAAGGTCAGTCATTGGCCCCTGCAGCTGGCGGCTATGATCATTTCAGAACCTGAGCCATGCCCGGCGACTATGACGTTCAGAAGCAGGTGAACGCCTGATTGACGCGGGTTGGGAGCGACCTCAGTGTATCTGTTGTTCTTCCGGCAGAAGGCGCACAACGTGCAAGAAACGTCTCAAACCGGTTTCTGCGCGTTGTCTTGAAGCGAAGGGGCCACTGTCAAAACCCTCCCGGGTGGTGAAATACCACTTGCTTCCGACGCAGAAAAATCGACTGCTTCGGAACGGTGCGGGACCGTTTTCTCCGGACCGACGTTGGGTATCCATGTTTTCTCCTGAGCCCTTTATGGTTTTTATCGTGCCGGGCAGTGGGATGTTTTGTTAGCCGATTGTCTAAAATTAAATCAATTCCAGCCGAATTCAACATTTTTTTACATTTATCAGTCCGGCATGGGCGTGTCGACGTAACCGAAGTGTCATCAGGTTACTGTAAACAGGCGGTATGTCTTGCTCTTGGCCCTGCCGCTCTTCAAAATGCCATTTAATGACAAGTGATCACCTACCGGGCATCACCGGTGTACAGCACAAGGATATAGCATGAGTATCTGTCACGTTTCGGTCTTTTTCAAGAATACAGGCTGCCTGATTGCCGCACTGTCTTTGTTGGTCGTTCTTTCCGGGTGCAGTTCTGCCATGAGCAATGTCAAAACCTGGGAAGGTGATGCTGACGACTCCCGGACTGCTGTGCTCAAGGCTCCCACCGAGATCAAGGTGAAGCAGGTTAATGGCCGCAGGCTGACCAATTTCCTGATGGACGACCTGGCGCTGGACTTCGAACTGCTTCCGGGCGAAAACCAGGTGGTATTCACCTACAAAACCATCTGGGCGAAAAGCGGGGTTGTCCGAAATGGCGAGTCCAAGGTGCATGTTGTTGAAACGGCCCCGCAGGCCGTAACCATCGATGCCAGGCCTGGTGAAACCTATCGTTTCGATTTTGAGCCTCCGGCAAACCGGCGCGACGCAGAGGCGTTTGCCAGTGATTTTTCCGCTGATATCGTGAACGCCTCCAGTGAGGTCGTTGCCAGCGCGAGCGCCTGGGATGGGCGCTCTGCAAAACAAACCACAGCCGCCCGGGCGCCTGTAGGTTCCGGCGTTGACGATTCCGGTGGTGTTGGCAGTGAAATTACTGAGGGTGAAGGTACCCTGGAAGAGCTGAAAGCGCTCTGGGGTGAAGCTAGTGAAGAAGAGCGGCGCACCTTCCTGCGCTGGGCTTTCGAGTAATCCACCTCGGGGGTGGTCCTGACGCCACCCCTGTTTCTCCCGCCGGCCGTTATCGCCGAAAGCTTTTGAACACCTTTCTCAAAGCGCCTTCCATCAGGGTGAGCGCCTCGTCGGTCAAGGTTTTATGATGGTACTGGTGGTAGTCGGGCTCTTCGCTCTCTGGCGGGACGGTTGCTGCTGCAGATTCTATTGCGAGCAGGCTCTCCTCGAGCAAGCCTGTCAGTGAATCGCCGTCAGCTACCACATCCGGGCAAAGGGTGAAATTCACCGTGAGGCTGCCCTGGTAGCTGACCGCCACGATAACCAGCCCAAGACTGTCAAACAGCGGCGCCGAGTTGAACTGCCGGACCAGTCGGGCGCCCTGAAGATAAAGTGGAACCTGCGGCCCCGGCACGTTGGTGATCGGCAGATTGAATACCGGCTGGTATCTCTGGGCAATCTGAAGCTCTGAATAAAGCCGGGCCGAGAGTGCCAGCATGGTGGAGGGCAGCAATTCCGTCAGGCGGTCTGCCGCAATAGCTTCCCGGTAGGGTTCGGATTCCACCGCATTCCAGTGGATTCGGTGAATTCGCTTCGCGGGATCCGGCTCGTTGGTGGCCAGGTCCAGGAGCATGGCAGACATCTGGTTTCCGGTTGCCTTGCGTAGGCTGCTGGAACGAACCGAGATAGGTGTCATGGCGACCAGGGAGCGATCCGTTTCCACATCATGGTTAGCCAGATAACGGCGCAGGGTCTCCGCACAAAGGCCGAGAACCACATCGTTCAATGTGACATTTCCCAGCGTGGCCTTGATGGCCTTGAGTCGCGACAGGTCCAGACTGGTGGAAACAATCTGGCGGTTCGCTGTGATCTGGCGGTTAAACGGGCTGTGGGGGGCGGAAAACAACGGAAAGGGTAATGGCAGTTTCCGCATCTGTTTCTGGATCAGCCCGCGGGCTGTCGCCTCGGCCGCATTGACAGCCAGAGAGGTCACCTGCAAGGGCTTGCGCAGCAGGTTGGCGCCGGCCTGGAGCACAACCCGCTCTTCCGATGGTTCCGGCCGTGGGCTCCATGGCCGGGGTGCTTCTATGGAGCGGGCTTTCGGAGTGTACTCCAGCAATTTGCCAATGATCTCCTCGCCGCTGAATGCATCAATGGCGGCATGGTGCAGTTTGACAATCAGCGCGAAACTCCTGCTGTCGGGGTCGTTTTCATCGAGCTGGAAGCCGTCGACGAAGGTGATGTGCCAGAGTGGGCGATCTCTTTTTAGCGGTTCTTCAAGAATTCGGGAAGCAAGCCCCATAAGGCTTCCCAGTTGGCCATGATCACCAAGGTTTACATAGGCAAGGTGCCGTTCAATGCTGAAATCCGGATCATCAATCCAGTAGGGGCGCCCAAGCCTCAGGGGGATTTCCTTGAGGCGCTGACGGAACAGGGGCACCACATGGAGACGGCTGCGCAGGTAAGCGACGAAGGTGCTGAAGGCTAGTGGTTTGTTGCATTCACGGGCATCAAAAAGGTAGATACCGCCAATATGCATGGGGGCGGTTTCTGATTCCAGGTAGAGGAATGAGGCATCCAGCTCCGACAATTGCCGCATGGTTTGAGCTCCGTTCACAGGTTCTTGCGTCGGGGCAGTATAAACGAATGAGCCGCCTTTCCGTTGGCTCTTTTGCCTGAAAACGGTCAGTTCCGGGGCCAGAGGGGAAATGAGCCCGGGTTCAGGCATCCAG
This sequence comes from Marinobacter panjinensis, assembly GCF_005298175.1. Classification (NCBI taxonomy): domain Bacteria; kingdom Pseudomonadati; phylum Pseudomonadota; class Gammaproteobacteria; order Pseudomonadales; family Marinobacteraceae; genus Marinobacter; species Marinobacter panjinensis. Next base: position 38,493 of record NZ_SZYH01000003.1, on the reverse strand, counting down.
CCAGGCGGAAATGGCTTTTGACTGGCCCAACTGTTCCCAGAACCACATCAGTGCCTTGCCTTGATCCTCAGAGTGCCTGGCAAGGTGGAGCATAATGGGTTGCCGAGGCTCCTGGACATCCAGCGCAAGCAGAGTGCCTTTAGCCAGTTGGTCGCGTACGCGAGCCTCTGGCAGCCAGCCGACAGCCATCCCGGCCTGTTGGATAGCGATTTTCTGATCGATGTTGGCGACCGTGAGGGTTCTCTGGCGCCGGAATATGCCGGCATGGCCTGGCGGCAGTGAGCGCGAGGTGTCGGCAGCCACGGCGGCGGGGAAGGGGGCAATATCTTCTTCGGTCAGCGGTTGCGTTGCTGTCGCCAGGGGATGATTCGGCGCTATGGCATAGACAAACCGCATTTCGCCGAGCGGAGTGGTGGTGAATGAACCGGCGGGTTTGCTGATCTGGTCGGCGCCGACAATCAGGTCCACCCGTCGACTTTGCAGGGCATCCCAGGAGCCGGCAAAGACTTCTTCCACCAGTTGCACTTCCACCGGCACGCCGAGCTCGTAGAACTCTCTTACTGCTGGAAACAGGCACTCGGCCGGCAACAGGGAGTTAAATCCGATTCGCAGGCGGGTTTCCCAGCCCTGGGCTACCTGGCGGGTGGTGTGAGCCAGGTTTTCGGCGGCTTCGAGCAGAGTTCGGCCCTCTTGCAGCAGGTAGCGGCCGGCGGGTGTGAGGGCAGCGCGATGTCCGGTGCGGTCGAAGATGGCAACGTTGAGGTCTTCTTCGAGTTTCTGGACGGTGTAGCTGATGGCGGACGGTACGCGGAAGAGTTCATTGGCGGCGCCAGCGAAGCTGCCTTTGCGGTCGATGGCATCGAGGACTTTGAGGGCGTCTATGGTGATGGCTGTGTGCATGTTCGAATTATCTGATTGTGTTGGCCAGAATTGATTGTTTGAGAGCGTAGCAGGATGGCCGGTATTCTTCCTTTAATTTCTTGTGATCCGGGCTTTGGGGCTCGGATACCGGGGCAGGCCTCCGCAAACACGCCGTGAACCCATCCATGGGGGCTCGGCATTGCCATCCCTGGCAATGCACGGTTTGCGAAGGCCTGCCCCGGTATCCTTGATCAGCATAGTGCCTGCCGCCAAGGATCACCTTACAGTATCTAATTGGAGGCTATATGGGACTTCTTGTCGACGGCAAATGGCACGACCAGTGGTACGACACCTCGAAAACCGGTGGCAAGTTTGAGCGCGAAGCCGCCCGGTTTCGGAACTGGGTGACAGCTGATGGTTCCCCGGGGCCGGACGGGGAGGGTGGCTTTCCGGCAAAGTCGGGGCGGTATCATCTTTATGTGTCCATGGCCTGTCCCTGGGCGCATAGGACGTTGATTTTTCGGGCCCTGAAGGGGCTGGAGAAGCATATTTCGGTGTCGGTCGTGCATCCGGATATGGTGGAGAACGGTTGGGAGTTTCGGCCGGATGACGCCGCGCATCGGGATGACGCTAATGGCATGCGGTATATGTACGAGGTCTATCTCAAGGCAGCGCCGGATTATTCCGGACGTGTGACCGTGCCGACCTTGTGGGACAAGGAGAAACAGACGATTGTCAGCAATGAGTCTGCAGATATTATCCGGATGTTCAACTCGGCGTTTAATGGGCTTGAAGGTGTTCGGAGTGATCTTGATTTTTATCCGGAAGAGTTACATGGCGAGATTGCCGAGGTGAATGAGCGGGTTTATCACACGGTTAATAACGGTGTGTACAAGGCGGGGTTCGCGACAGCCCAGGATAAGTATGAAGAGGCGTATGAGGCCTTGTTTGATTCCCTGGATTGGCTGGAGGAGCGGCTTTCAGGGCAGCGTTATCTGGTGGGTAACCGGTTGACGGAGGCGGACTGGCGGTTGTTTACCACGCTGATTCGTTTCGATGCGGTGTATTACAGCCATTTCAAGTGCAATCGCCAGAGGATTGCTGATTTTCCGGCGCTTTCCGGGTATGTGCGGGATCTTTATCAGGTGCCGGGCGTGGCAGAGACGGTGGATATCGGGCAGATCAAGCGTCACTACTATGTGAGTCAGCGCACCATTAATCCGACGCAGATTGTGCCGGTGGGACCGGAGCTGGTATTTGATGCACCCCATGGCAGGGAAGCCCTGGGTTGAGGCTTGTCGGATTACGGCTTCGCCTTTTATGCCCTTTACGGGTAAATCCGACCTACGGTTTGCACGGAACTCTGTGATAGCTCCCGCGTAGGTCGGATTAGCGAAGCGTAATCCGACAATCAAGAAGCACCCACCTAACTAACCCGCGCAACCGCAATTTCGGTCAGCAACAGCAGCGCTTCTTTGTGGTCTGACCCGGGAAGGGTGTTGAGGCAGGCAGCCGCCAGTGCGGCCTGTTCCCTGGCTTTCGCCATGGTGTATTCCAGGGCCCCGGAGTGGTTGACGATTTCGAGAATCCGGGGCAGGTCATCCAGTCCACCTTTACGTATCGCCTGGCGAATCAGTTGTTTCTCGTCATCAGTGCCTTCGGCCATGGCGTAAATCAGTGGCAGCGTGGTTTTGCCTTCGGCCAGGTCGTCGCCCACGTTTTTGCCCATGGTTTCAGCGTCGCCGCTGTAATCCAGGACGTCATCCACAAGCTGGAAGGCCAGACCCAGGTGTTTGCCGTAGGCACTCATTGCCAGCTCCTGCTCTTCGTTAGCTCCGGCCAGCAGTGCGCCAGTATGGGAGGCCGCTTCGAACAGCATGGCGGTTTTGTTGTGGATGACCTCCATGTACTTGTCTTCACTGACATCCGGGTTCTTCACGTTCATCAGTTGCAGAACTTCGCCCTCGGCAATGACGGCTGTGGCGTGGGAAAGTACGTCCATGATGCGGAGGTTCTGAAGTTCCACCATCATCTCGAAGGCGCGGGCGTAGAGGAAATCACCTACCAGTACGCTTGGGGCATTGCCCCAGCGGGCGTTGGCGGTGCTGCGGCCCCGGCGCATGTCTGAAGTGTCCACCACATCGTCGTGGAGGAGGGTGGCGGTATGCAGGAACTCGATCACCGCAGCCAGTTTCAGGTGGTCATCCTCGCCATAGCCCAGAGCACGGCTTGAGAGTAAAACCAGTAATGGTCTCAGGCGCTTACCGCCGCTTTCAATGATGTATTGGGCGATTTTTTCCACCAGGGGAACGTCTGAGGAGAGCCGCTTGATGATCAGATCGTTGACGCGGCTGAAGTCGTCCGCGACGGTGTCGTAAATGCTCTGGGCTGTCATGCGGCTGGTCCGGTCCCTTGTCTGGTGTTTTCGTTGGAAAAATAGGTGGGTCGGGCAATGCTAGGTATTGCGGTGATCAGTGTCAACTTGGCTTGTAAAGCGCTGGCGGTTTTCGTACAATCACGCGCCCAACTCATCCCAACCTGCGCTCCCTGCTATAGGGTTGCCGAAGCGCTTCCCTTAGAACCAGGTGGATAAGAGCAGGGATGGGTCAATCGCGGAGAACGTTAATGTACGCAGTTATTGTTAGCGGTGGTAAACAGCACCGAGTAAAAGAAGGCGAAACTCTGAAGCTGGAAAAGCTGGAAGTGGAAACCGGCGGCAACGTCGATTTTGACCGCGTTCTGCTGATCGCCGATGGTGACAAGGTTCAGGTTGGTGCGCCGGTTGTTGATGGTGCCAAAGTGACAGCAGAAGTGGTTAGCCACGGCCGTCATGATAAGATCCAGATCATCAAGTTCCGTCGTCGGAAGCATTCCATGAAGCGTCAGGGCCACCGTCAGTGGTTTACTGAAGTCAAGATCACGGGTATCCAGGGCTAAGACCCTCGAGTAACCCCTTAGATAAGGAGGCTGGTAATGGCTCATAAAAAGGCAGCAGGTAGTACCCGTAACGGTCGCGATTCCGAGTCGAAACGACTTGGTGTGAAGCGCTTCGGCGGCGAGACTGTATCTGCAGGCAGCATCATTGTTCGTCAGCGCGGCACCCGTTTCCACCCGGGCAATAACGTTGGCCTCGGCAAGGACCACACCCTGTTTGCAACCGCAAACGGTCAGGTCAAGTTCGAAGTGAAAGGTCCTGAGAACCGCAAGTTCGTGAGCATCGTTCCGGCTGCGTAAGCAGCGGCGATCTCGGGTTCTGTTGAACCTTGGGCGGCCCTGATATGATTTGATATCAGAGTCCCCTGGAGCCCCGCATAGCTTCCATGAGGCTGCGGGGCTTTTTAGTTTATGCGCAGTGCGCAAAGGGTTGATTGATGAAGTTCGTAGACGAAGCCACCATCATTGTTGAGGCGGGCAAGGGCGGCCACGGTTGCCTGAGTTTCCGTCGTGAAAAATACGTGCCCAAAGGTGGCCCCGATGGTGGTGACGGCGGCGACGGTGGGTCTGTGTACCTGGAAGCCGACAGCGCGCTCAATACGCTGATCGATTACCGGTTCCAGCGCAAACACAAGGCGGAGAACGGCCAGCCGGGCTCCGGCCGTAACTGTACTGGCATCAAAGGCGAAGACCTGGTGTTGCCGGTACCGGTAGGAACGACTGTTGTGGATATGGACACCCACGAAGTTTTGGGCGATCTGACCCGCGCCGGTGAGCGACTGAAAGTGGCTCAGGCAGGCTTCCACGGCCTGGGCAATACCCGCTTCAAGTCCTCGGTGAACCGGGCTCCGCGCCAGACCACCAAAGGCTCCGAAGGCGAGCTTCGCAACCTGCGACTGGAACTGAAAGTACTGGCGGATGTCGGTTTGCTGGGAATGCCCAACGCGGGCAAGTCCACCTTTATCCGTTCGGTATCGGCGGCCCGGCCAAAAGTGGCGGACTACCCGTTCACTACCCTGGTGCCCAATCTTGGTGTTGTCAGCGTGCAGGCCCACCAGAGCTTCGTAATTGCCGACATCCCCGGCCTCATCGAAGGCGCGGCGGAAGGCGCAGGGTTGGGCATCCGCTTCCTGAAACATCTGGTTCGCACCCGTTTGCTGCTGCACCTGGTGGACGTGGCACCCTATGACGGTTCCTCGCCTGTTGAAAGCGTTCGCGCCATTGAGCACGAACTGGAGAAGTTCAGCGAAACCCTCGCCAGCCGCGAGCGTTGGCTGGTACTGAACAAGGTGGACATGGTTTCTGAAGAAGACCGCGAGGCCCACTGCCAGGCCATCGTTGACGAACTCGACTGGAAAGGCCCGGTGTTCAGCATCTCCGCCCTCAGTGGCGAAGGCACAAAACCATTGACGCAGGCGGTTATGCGCTGGATTGAAGATCAGGCTCAGGAAGAAGCAGAAAACCCCGAGTTTGCCGAGCGTGAAGCTAAGCGTCGCCGCCAGATGGATGAAGAGGCGCGGGCTAGAATCGAAGCAGAGCGCCAGATTCGCCGCGAAGCCCGTCAGGGTGACGATGATGACGACGACTTCGATGACGACGATTACGATGTCGAGGTAGTTTACGCTCCTGAATAGTGGAGTAGCGCCGGCGGGCAGGACGTTGCGGGACACGCTGTGAATACATCCATGTACGCTCGACAAAAACATCCCTGTTTTTGACGGTCCCGCAACGTCCTGCCCGCCAGCTTATCCATGGATTGAGTTAGCATGAGCAAAAGAATACAGCTACGCCAGGCTCGCCGCCTGGTCGTGAAAATCGGAAGCGCGCTGCTGACCAACGATGGCCGTGGTCTGGATGTGGCCGCCCTGGGGTTATGGGTGGACCAGATTGCCGAATTGGTCACGGCGGGCGTTGAGGTAGTTATTGTGTCTTCAGGCTCTGTGGCTGAGGGCATGAGCCGCCTGGGCTGGACGGTTCGCCCGGAACAACTGCACGAACTTCAAGCCGCAGCCGCCGTCGGCCAGATGGGGCTGGTACAGACCTGGGAAGCCCAGTTCAAGCGCCATGACATACATACCGCTCAGATTCTGCTCACCCACGACGACCTGTCTGATCGCAAGCGCTATCTCAACGCCCGCAGCACCCTGAGGGCGTTGCTGGACTTTGGCGTGGTGCCCATCGTCAACGAAAACGACACCGTGGTCACCGACGAAATTCGCTTCGGCGACAACGACACCCTGGGGGCTTTGGTTGCCAACCTGATCGAGGCCGACGGCCTGATCATACTCACCGACCAGCTCGGCCTGTTTGACAAGGACCCCCGCAAAAACCCGGACGCCAAAATGGTTGACGAACGCCGCGCCAGCGACTCCGAACTCGACGCCATGGCTGCTGGCGGAGCCGGCACCCTTGGCCGCGGCGGCATGCAAACCAAAGTCCGCGCCGCTCGCCTGGCCGCCCGCTCCGGAGCGTTCACCGTTATAGTCGGTGGCCGGATCGAAAAAGCCATTGCCCGCCTTCGCGACGGCGAAAGTATTGGCACCCTCCTGCTCCCCGAGCAAGGCCGAATCGCCGCCCGCAAACAATGGCTGGCCAGCCACCTCCAGACCCGCGGCAAACTCACCCTCGACCAGGGCGCCGTTAACGTCCTCTGCCGGGGCGGCCGCAGCCTGTTGCCGGTTGGAGTAAAAAGCGTATCCGGCCAGTTCCGCCGCGGCGAAATGGTCTCCTGTGTCGACGAAACCGGCAAAGAAATCGCCCGCGGCCTGGTCAACTACGACGCCGACGAAGCCAGAGCCATCGCCGGCCGCTCTAGTGATCGCATCACAGAAGTACTGGGCTACATCTCCGATGAAGAAATGGTCCACAGAGACAACATGGTGATTGTCTAGAAGTTCTCTCCCAACTCTGGAGGCAGGGCTGATCACCTACTCCGAAAACCGTGCATTGCCATGGATGGCAATGCCGAGCCCCCATGGATGGGTTCACGGCGTGTTTTCGGAGTAGGTGATCAGCCCTGACTGTGCTCGAGGTCAGGCAAGCAAGAAATAGAAAGGCACAAAAAAAACCGGCCAATCTGGCCGGTTTCTTCATTAAAGTTCTGAAAGAGCGTTTTACGCGCTCTTCAGAGCCTTGATGCGGGCACTCAGACGGCTCTTCTGACGAGCAATCTTGTTCTTGGCGAACACGCCCTTGTTAACCATGCTGTCCATAATCGGCTGAGCCTGCAGGAAAGCCGCTTGTGCTTCCTCAGGCTTGTTAGCTTCAATGTTGGCCTGGACTTTCTTGATATAAGTACGCGCCATGGAACGCAGGCTGGCATTGTGCTTGCGGTTCTTCTCGTTCTGACGTGCGCGCTTCTTGGCTTGCGGGGAATTTGCCACCGTATAACTCCTGAGATCTGTGAAATCCGAAATTCGTGTGAAACGATTCGTAAAAATCGCGGGCGCGCCAAAACCAGCGCGTCGAAATAAATGACGCGGAACTATGCCGCCAACTCCCCAAAATGTCAAGACTCAACGGGATTTCATCCCGGTATCCACAAGGCCTGTGGTAAACTCGCCGCTCGTTACCGGAGAGCCTCTGACGACCTTAAGTAAATACCGAAATCAGGGTCATTACGCGCCGGAAAGCTCCAGACTCTATCAAACCATTGTCCAGGCCACGAATGTCGTCCGAACCTGAGCAGACAGAAGAACAGAAGGCACTGCCCAAGCCGCCGGGACTGCTGAGGTCATCCGGCGTGGTCGGCATAATGACCATGATTTCACGAGTCCTCGGCCTGGTTCGGGACATGGTGATTGCCCGCTATTTCGGAGCTGGCGCCAGCGCCGATGCTTTCTTTGTAGCCTTCAAAATCCCTAATTTCCTGCGCCGCCTGTTCGCCGAAGGCGCCTTTTCCCAGGCCTTTGTGCCGGTGCTTTCCTCCTATCGGCAGCAGGAATCGGTGACCGAAGTCCGGCGACTGGTGAATGCTGTCGCAGGTTCTCTGGGTTTGGTGCTGCTGGGCGTGACCGTTGTTGCCATGCTGGGCTCGCCGCTGCTGACGGCCATTTTCGCCCCGGGCTTCCTGGATGATGAGGTCAAGTTCGACCTGGCCAGCGACATGTTGCGCATTACCTTCCCGTACCTGTTGTTGATTTCGTTGACGGCTTTTGCTGGCGGCATCCTCAACAGCTACGACCGCTTTGCCATACCCGCGTTTACGCCGGTATTGCTGAACCTGGCGATGATCGGGGCTGCCATCTTCCTGTCGCCGTTGATGGAAACCCCCATCATTGCCCTGGCCTGGGGCGTGTTCATTGCCGGGGCGTTGCAGTTGTTCTTCCAGATTCCCTTCCTGATGCAGTTAGGGCTGATGCCGCGGCCCAAAGTGGACTACAAGCACGAAGGCGTCAGCCGGATTCTGAAGTTGATGGTGCCAGCGCTGTTCGGTGTGTCCGTGAGCCAGATCAATCTGCTGCTGGATACCGTACTGGCTTCGTTTCTGCAGACTGGCAGCGTTTCCTGGCTCTATTACTCAGACAGGCTGGCTGAGCTGCCCTTGGGTGTATTCGGTATAGCCATCGCCACCGTGATCCTTCCGAGTCTGTCCCGCAAGCACGCGGCCTTGTCGGCGGACCAGTTCGCGGCGACACTGGACTGGGCTGTGAGGGCTGTTTTGTTGATTGGTCTGCCGGCCGCACTGGCCCTGGCCCTGCTGGCGGAACCATTGATCGCAACTCTGTTCCACTATGGGGAAGTCACCGACCGGGATGTCGCCATGGCGGCCCAAAGCCTGCGAGCCTATTCCGCAGGCCTGCTCGCTTTCATGCTGATCAAGGTGCTGGCACCCGGGTATTTTGCCCGCGAAGACACCAAGACCCCGGTCAAGATCGGTATCATTGCGATGGTGGCCAATATGGTGTTCAACCTGGCGCTGATTTTCCCGTTGGCGCATGCAGGGCTGGCGCTGGCCACCTCTCTGTCTGCTTGGCTGAATACCGGCCTGTTGTGGCGGGGTTTAATTAAGGAAGGTGCCTGGAAGTGGCAGCCAGGCTGGCCCCGGTTCCTGATTCAGATCGGGCTTGCCAACGCAGCCCTGGCCGCAGCGATCCTGTGGCTGCAGCCACCGGTTGATCGCTGGCTGGAGGCGGGAGGCCTTCAGCGTGCCACGGATATGGGTATTCTCGTAGTCTCCGGCGTTGCCGTGTATTTTATCGTGTTGGCACTGGCCGGGGTTCGGGTAAGACATTTCCGCCACAGGTAGGTTATAATCGCGCGTTTTCTCACCAGTGAAACCATACACCGCTGGCAAACAAGGGTTCGTTTTACATGCGTCTGATCCGGGGCCTGACCAACCTGAAACACTTTGCGCAGCAGGCCGATGGGCCGCTGGCCAACGGGTGTGTCGCCACCATCGGGAACTTCGACGGTGTTCACCTGGGGCATCAGACCATTATCGACCAGGTGCATGAGAAAGCCCTGGAGCTGAGAGTGCCCTCCATTGTGATGGTATTCGAGCCCCAGCCCCGAGAGTTTTTCCAGGGCCGGGAAGCACCACCACGGCTGATGGCATTCCGGCAGAAATTCGAGTCGCTACTGGCATCCGGCATTGATATTGTCCTCTGCCTGCGTTTTAACGAGCGGTTCCGCAGTTACTCCGGCATGGGCTTTATTGAGGACGTGCTGATCGACGGCCTCGGTGTTCGACACCTGGTGGTGGGGGATGATTTCCGCTTCGGCTGCGACCGCGCCGGTGACTTTGCGTTGCTCCGGGAAGTGGGCGACGAACGGGGGTTCACGGTTGAGAACACTCGCACAGTGACTGTCAACGGTGAGCGGGTCAGCAGCTCCCGGATCCGCAATGTGTTGGCCGAGAACCGGATCGAGGAAGCTGAAGCTCTGCTTGGCCACCCTTACCGTATCCGCGGGAGAGTGGTATACGGACGTCAGCTCGGGCGCCAGATTGGCGCGCCGACAGCCAACTTGTTGCTGCCCCACATGCCGGCGCTGGAAGGTGTCTATGTGGTAAGCGCCACTCTGAAGGGTGGAAGGGTACTGGACGGTGTTGCCAACATCGGGCTACGCCCCACCGTGGATGGCAAACAGCCCTCGCTGGAAGTGCACCTGTTTGACTTTGCTGGCACACTTTACGGCCAGCGACTTGATGTGGTTTTCCGCCATGCACTGCGGGACGAAGTGAAATTCGACTCGGTGGATGCCCTGAAACAGCAGATTGCCCGTGATTTGGACCACGCCCGGGCATGGATTGCAGATCATGGCTCCTCAGCCACCGGACACTGACCGACATTTAACAACCTGAGCTACGCACTTTTACCATGAGCGACTACAAGCACACTCTGAATCTGCCTGAAACCGCCTTCCCTATGCGCGGTAACCTCGCCAAGCGTGAGCCAGACATGCTCAAACGCTGGCAGGACCTGGACGTTTACGGCACCCTGCGTAAGCAGCGCGAAGGCCGGGAAAAGTTCATCCTTCACGATGGGCCTCCCTACGCCAACGGCAGCATTCATATCGGTCATGCGGTCAACAAGATCCTCAAGGACATGATCGTCAAGTCCCGTAGCTTTATGGGCTACGACGCACCGTATGTGCCGGGCTGGGACTGCCATGGTCTGCCTATCGAGCACAAGGTGGAGCAGGAAATCGGCAAGGCCGGAGTAAAGGTGGACTACAAGACCTTTCGCCAGGCCTGTCGCGACTATGCCACCAAGCAGATTGCCGGTCAGAAAGACGACTTTATCCGCCTGGGTGTCATGGGTGAGTGGGAAAAGCCCTACCTGACCATGGACCCGAAAGTAGAGGCGGGCATTGTGCGCGCCCTGGGTAAAATTGTCGCCAAGGGGCATCTGGTTCGCGGTTTCAAGCCGGTTTACTGGAGCGTGGTTGGCCAGTCTGCGCTGGCCGAGGCGGAAGTGGAGTATCAGGACAAAGTTTCGGTGCAGATTGATGTGCGCTTTACCGCCGTTGATCAGAAAAAGGTGCTTGACCTGTTCAGCACGAATAACGGGCGGGGCGATGTCTCGGTAGTGATCTGGACCACCACCCCCTGGACCATTCCTGCCAACCAGGCGGTGTCTATCCATCCAGAGCTGGAATATGCGCTGGTTCAGACGGACACCGGTAACGGTCCGGAGCGCCTGATTGTGGCTGCAGAAATGGTTGACGGCATCATGGCCCGCTGGGGCGTTGAACAATATGAAGTGCTGGCGACAGTGATGGGCGAAAAGCTGGACAAGCTGGCCCTGCAGCACCCGGTTTTCGATAAGCAGGTTCCGCTTATTCTGGGCGATCATGTGTCTACCGACGCCGGTACCGGTGTGGTGCACACCGCTCCTGATCATGGCGTGGAAGACTTTGAAGTGGGTAAGGCGTACGGCATTGGCACCATCAGCCTGGTCAAGGCCGATGGCACCTATACCCAGGCGGCCGGTGAGTTTGCCGGAGTGCACGTCTACAAGGCCGACGACCCGGTATGTTCTGCCCTGGAGCGCGAAGGCAAGCTGGTACGGGCCGAGAAGTTCAGCCACAGCTATCCCCATTGCTGGCGCACCAAGACACCGCTGATCTACCGCGCTACGCCCCAGTGGTTCATCAGCATGGAAAAGGAAAACCTTCGTAACGACGCCCTGGAAGCCATCAAGGGTGTGCGCTGGGTACCTGGCTGGGGGCAGAACCGTATCGAGGCCATGTTCAAGCAGTCCCCGGACTGGTGCATTTCACGCCAGCGCACCTGGGGCGTGCCGATCACCCTGTTTATCCACAAGGAAACCCAGGAGCTGCATCCGGACACCCAGAACCTGATCGAAGCGGTAGCGAAGGAAATCGAGAAGGGCGGCATCGACGCCTGGTACGACATCGACACTACAGATTTCCTGGGCAGCGACGCGGACCAGTACGAAAAGGTCATGGACACCCTGGACGTGTGGTTTGATTCGGGGGTTACCCACGAGTCCGTGCTGCGTCCCCGCGCGGAGCTGGGCCAGTTCCCGGCGGATCTTTATCTGGAAGGCTCTGATCAGCACCGGGGCTGGTTCCAGTCGTCACTGAAAACCTCCATCGCGATGAACGGCGTGGCACCTTTCAAGCAAGTGCTGACCCACGGATTTACCGTTGATGGCAAGGGCCGCAAGATGTCCAAGTCCCTGGGTAACGTGATCGCGCCCCAGGAAGTGATGAATGAGCTGGGCGCCGATATTCTGCGCCTGTGGGTGTCCGCCACCGACTACAGCGGCGAGATGACGGTGTCCAAGGACATCCTCAAGCAGACAGCGGACGGCTACCGCCGCATCCGTAACACGGCCCGCTTCCTGCTCAGCAATCTCACCGGTTTCGATCCGGAGCAGCACGCTGTCGTACCGGAAGACATGATAGCCCTGGACCGCTGGATGGTGGACAAGGCCCTGCGGCTTCAGGAAGAACTGCAGGAGGACTACGAGAACTACGCTTTCCTGCGTATTTACCAGAAGGTGTATAACTTCTGCGAGGCCACCCTGGGCGGTTTCTATCTGGACATCATCAAGGACCGCCAGTACACCACCCAGGCCGATAGCCGCGAGCGCCGCTCCTGCCAGACGGCCCTGTATCATGTGGCGGAAGCTCTGGTGCGCTGGATCGCACCTATCCTGAGTTTCACCGCAGATGAAATCTGGCAGCACCTGCCTGGCAAGCGTGGCGATACCGTGTTTTATGAAACCTGGTATGAAGGCCTGACAGCGCTGCCGGATAACGTAGAGCTTGGCCGCGAATACTGGAGCCGGATCTACAGCGTAAAGGAGGCGGTGAACAAATGCCTCGAAGAGTCTCGTGGTCGTGGTGAAATCAAAGGTTCCCTGAGCGCGGAAGTGACGCTTTACTGCGAAGGCGACCTGGCACAGGACCTGAACTATCTGGGTGAAGAGCTTCGCTTTGTGCTCATCACTTCTGAGGCTACGGTGAAGCCGGTGTCCGAGGCTGGTGATGCCGAACAGACTTCCCATGAAGGGTTGTTGGTGGAAGTGGTCCCTGCCAGCCATGCCAAGTGCGAGCGTTGCTGGCACCATCGCGCGGACGTTGGCCAGAGCGAGCAATACAGCGATCTCTGTGGTCGCTGCGTCACCAACGTGGAAGGGCAGGGTGAGTCCCGGTCCTTTGCCTGATGGAAGCCAGACTGTGGAAAGCGTAATGAGCGACACGGAAATAACCGGTTCCAAGCTACGCTGGCTCTGGCTGGCCGTGTTGGTCATCGTGCTGGACCTTGGCACCAAGGCCATGGCAACCGCGATGCTGACCTATGGCCATCCGGTGCCGGTTATGCCGATGTTCAACCTGACGCTGCTGCACAATACCGGCGCGGCGTTCAGCTTCCTGGCCGGCGCCGCTGGCTGGCAGCGCTGGTTCTTTGTCACCCTGGCAATGGTGGTGAGCGTGGTACTGGTGGTCTGGCTCAAGTCGCTGCGTCGCCATGAAACCTGGTCTGCCATTGCCATCGTATTAATCCTTGGCGGTGCCCTGGGCAACGTGTATGACCGGGTTGTCCATGGTTATGTGGTGGATTTTCTGCATTTTTACTGGAATGACTACCATTTCCCCGCCTTTAATATTGCCGACACCGCCATCACCATTGGTGCCGGCATGATGATTCTCGACATTTTCCGCAAACCCCGGGAATCCGATGGCGACCCGGAGTGAAGGAAGACAGGAGCGATAGCTGCCAATGAAAGAACTTCCCATAGACCAGGGCACCCGAGTCACTCTTCATTTTGCGCTGAAATTCAGTGACGGTGAAATCATCGACTCTACCTTCGAGAAAGAGCCGGCGACCCTGGAAATCGGTGACGACAACCTGCCGGAGAATTTCGAGGCCTATCTGATGGGCATGAAGGCGGGAGAACGGAACAGCTATGAAGTTCCGCCAGAGAAGGCCTTCGGGCAGCATAACCCCAACAACGTGCAGACCTTCAAGCGCAGCGAATTCAGTGCCGATATGGTACTGGAGAAAGGCGTGATGATTTCCTTCGCGGATGCGCGCCAGAGCGAGCTTCCGGGTGTGGTAAGTCGCGTGGAGGGAGATCAGGTTGAGGTGGACTTTAATCACCCTCTGGCGGGGCGTACACTGACGTTTGAAGTGGAAATTATTGATGTGGAGCCTGTTGGTCAGGCCCATTAATCGTATCTTGGCCTGGCAGCTTGAGTGCTTGTCAGCCTGCGGGAAGAGCCGTCCCGGGATACGCTGTGAATACGTCCTTGTACGCTCGACAAAAACATCCATGTTTTTGACGATCCCGGGACGGCTCTTCCCGCAGGCTTTCGCAAACTTGTTTGATATTTCAGGGCAATTCTATGCAAATCCGACTCGCTAACCCTCGTGGCTTTTGTGCTGGCGTAGACCGCGCAATTGAAATTGTGAACCGTGCCCTGGATGTGTTTGGTGCGCCAATCTACGTGCGTCATGAGGTTGTGCATAACAAGTTTGTGGTGGATAACCTGCGTAATCGTGGCGCTGTTTTTGTGGACGAGCTGGAAGAGGTGCCGGACGATAAACTGGTGATATTCAGCGCTCACGGCGTGTCCCAGGCGGTGCAGAAGGAAGCGGCACGCCGTGGTCTGAAGGTATTCGATGCCACCTGTCCGCTGGTCACCAAGGTGCACCTTGAGGTGATGAAGTACAGCCGTGACGGGCGTGAATGTATTTTGATCGGACACCATGGACACCCCGAAGTGGAAGGAACCATGGGGCAGTATGATCATGGCAACGGCGGTGAAATCTATCTCGTGGAAGATGAGAAGGATGTTGCCGGACTGGTAGTAAAGGACCCATCGAAGCTGTCGTACGTTACCCAGACCACGCTTTCCATGGATGACACTGCCCGGGTTATTGATGCCCTCAGAGAGAAGTTCCCTGAAATCCAGGGCCCCCGCAAGGACGACATCTGCTACGCCACCCAGAACCGCCAGGACGCGGTGAAACAGCTTGCAGGCGACTGCGACCTGATGCTGGTGGTGGGCTCCCCGAACAGCTCCAACTCCAACCGTTTGCGGGAACTGGCCGAGCGCATGGGCACTCCGGCTTACCTGATCGACGAAGCCTCGCAGATTGACCCGCAATGGCTGGCGGGTAAAACCTCTGTCGGTGTGACCGCTGGCGCCTCAGCGCCGGAAGTGCTGGTGAATGATGTGATTGCCAGGCTGCGGGATCTCGGAGGTGATATGCCGGAGGAAGTGTCTGGCCGTGAGGAGAATATTGTGTTCTCAATGCCCCGGGAGTTGCGGATTGATGTGGTAGAGGTGTCGTGACGGGCACTCGTTGCGCACCGCAGCTTCCTCTACTTCAACCTGCTTCATTGTGATTAACCTCTCATAATCCCATCGTTTTCTACCGTTTATCTTTTCGTTAAAGCCGCTTATCGAAATGCTGTGGATGTCAACATGACACTACAGTAATGTCAGCGTGTACAAAAACAGGAAGATTTTATGACATTGGCGCGAAGTAACCGGGGTTTTACGCTGGTTGAATTATTGCTGACAGTAGTCATTCTGGCCGTAGTGATAGGGTTTGCGATTCCGTCCTTTCAGACAATGGTTATGAATAACCGGA
Organism: Marinobacter panjinensis; assembly: GCF_005298175.1. NCBI lineage: Bacteria > Pseudomonadati > Pseudomonadota > Gammaproteobacteria > Pseudomonadales > Marinobacteraceae > Marinobacter > Marinobacter panjinensis. Next base: position 23,120 of record NZ_SZYH01000003.1, on the reverse strand, counting down.
TCATCTCTCAGGTTAACGAAGCAACGAGCCTGATCAGCTATGCCCGCAGTGAAGCCTCGAAATTACCGGATGCAACCATCACGGTTTGTCCCTCCACCGACGGCAGCTCCTGTGCTAATTCCGCAGCCTGGGAGGATGGCTGGTTAGTCATGCGCGATGCTGACGGCGATAGAACACTGGATGCCGGTGACGGTGATGAAATCCTGCGAGTCTTTCAGGGGCTGGCTGGAGGCAACACCCTCAGGGTTTCAGGCCTGTCCAGTTCTGGTGGCACTTACATCCAGTTTGCGGGCAATGGCTACCCAGTGCCGGAAAGCCTGGGTGCCTCGCCGGTGGGCACCATCAGTATTTGTGATTCCAGAGGGGCAGAGGAAGCAAAAGCCATCGTTGTAAGCGTATCAGGCCAAACTCGTCTCGCCCGCGATAGTGATAATGACGGCGTGCTAAATGACCATGGCGGCACCAATATTTCTTGCCCGTGAGTCCAGTTCGGTTACCTGTCAGTTATGCTTGGGAATAAAAGATGAAAACAAACCGCATTCCAGATTCAACCAAATCCGCGACGAGCCCGGGCAGTCGCTCAGGGGGCTTCACGCTCATCGAGATTCTCGTAACGCTTTTCATTCTTGCGGTAGGGCTTTTGGGCCTCGCCGGACTGATGGTCGATGGCATGCGAAACAATCAGGGTGCCTACCTTCGCACCCAGGCCAGTATCCTTGCCTATGACATGGCGGACAGGATGCGCGCAAACCGTGAAGAGGCCGAAGATGGGGGGGAGTACGACGGATTCTCCACCGCTAACGCATCCACAACGATACCAGCCTGCGCTTCAACTGCTAATGGCTGCACGCCAGAGCAGCAGGCAACGGTTGATAAGGTGCAGTGGACTCGCCAAATTCAGGGAGCGGGTTCGGGAATGACTTTGTTGCCTGGTGGCGTGGGAACCATAACCCACGACGCCACCGACGATATATTTACCATTCGCATCTCCTGGGATGAAAACAGGCGCGACGGTGATGCGGGCGAGAGTGTTACGGACGACAATGTCTTTGAACTGAGCTTTTCGCTATGAGGGACATTATGAGCTTTGAGACAGATTCCTTTAATTCTCGGGATATGGCAGTTCAGAAAGGCTTGTCGCTGGTTGAGCTTCTAGTTGCGTTGGCGCTCAGCGCAATCCTGATCCTGGGCATTTTTACGGTGTACATGGATTCCAGTCAGACCTCTCGCCTGAGTACGTCTCTGGCAAGAATCCAGGAGTCGGCCCGTATTGGCGTGGATATCCTGGCAAGGGACCTTCGTATGGTTGGCTTTCAGGGCTGTGCTGATCCGGACGATGTGACCATGAATGTGATCGCGGATAATCCACCTACGAATGATTTTTTTTCCACTACCCTTCGTGTCTGGGAAGTGACGGGGGCAAATTGGGCCGACGGAACGGAGTTTGATGGCCTTTCTATTGAAGCCAATGCCCGTGTTGGCAGTGATGTGATCGCGATACAGCGGGGCGAAATGGCGAATGTTGATATTACCGGGAACATGGATAATACCAATGCCAATATTCAGGTCGGTGGAGCGGAAGTCAATCAGTTTTCACAGAACGACATGGTTCTGATTTCCGACTGCGAGAGCGCGGATCTGTTCCGTATTTCCAGTAAACCGAGTAGTGATACCTGGGCCCATGCCAGCAATGTTAACTCAGGCAACAATCTCAGTCAGGCCTACAATGAGAACGCTCGGGTGATGAGGTTTTCGTCAACAATCTACTACGTCGCCGACACGGGACGCGACGACAGTCTCGGGAACGATATTTATGCCCTCTATCGAGCCAGGGATAACCTGCTTAACTCTGCCACACCCGACTTCCAGATCGATGAATTGGTGGAAGGTGTAGAGAGCCTCCAGGCAGAGCTAGGCGAAAAGCTCCCCAGCAACAGTTTCCGCTATGCAACTGCAGATGACGCAAGCCTTGATTTGACCCGAGTAGTGGCTGCCCGTATCGGCTTACTGGTCAGCGATACCGAAAGGGTCAGAAATGACAACGATCAGGCCAGTTACGACTTGCCGGGAGAGCTGATTACAGCTGCATCCGGCGCCGGCGCAGTGAAACATCCCGAAGATCGCCGATTGCGTAGAAGTTTTATCGCGACCGTGACCTTGAGAAACCGGGACTAACCACAGGCTTATATCCAGTAAAGAGCGGGTTATTGTTATGAAAGACTTCAAAATCAAGAAGCGACAAGAGGGGGCCGTACTGGTCATCAGCCTTGTGCTTTTGCTGGTGCTCACTCTTATGGGCGTGGCAGGAATGAACACTTCTACCATGCAGGAAAGAATGGCAGCAAACGCGCAGAATTCGAACCGGGCGTTCCAGGGCGCCGAGAGTAGCGTCTGGGCACTACTTGAACAACTTTATAGTAATGACCTCTCCTTGCTAAGGGATTCAATGAAGGCCGCGGATGAGAAAAGTGGTGTCGTGAGTTACACGCTTGATTCCGCAAATGGCATTACCGGCACACACCAGGCCAGGTACCTTGGCGAGGTGATTATTACCAGCGGAAGCTCTATGGATGCCAATGAGAGTTCCCCGATGCTCAAGGGTTATCGTTACGAACTGAAGGGCACTGCCACAATGGCAGGTTCCGGTGCAGGAACAACGATCTATAAAGGCATTGAATACTACTGAGTTCAGCGAGCTCGAAGGGGGCGGATATGAAACGGTTCAAAATGATTCAGAGTACATGGTTGGTGGTTATCACGACCATGATTGCAGTTGCGAGCGCCTCAGCGCAGAGCGAATCTGAAAGTACTATTCAGGGATATGAGGCAAGCGAAGTTCATCTTACCCTCGACTCGGGCAACAGCCTTTTGGGGGTGCGAGTTGAAGGATGCGAACTCTGTACGCAACAGTCTTATCTGCCAGCGAGGGATATCGTTATTAGTGAGGGCCGCAGGAGTTTGTCAGCAGACGACTACCAGAGGGTAAGTGGTCGTTCGGGCACCATTATGTTTGATGATAAAAACAAAATGGTATTTGAGGTTAACTTCTGGGCGCCACGTGGTGAGGGAGAAGTGAGATGAAATACTCCAGTAAAATCCTGACGGCGGTGTTGTCGACTGCTTACTTTACAATGGCTGGTACTGCGGCTGTTGCGGATGATACCGAGATCTTTTTCACCGACGCAGACGGTGTGGTAAAGCCCAATATCATGTTCATCCTCGATGTGTCGGGGAGTATGGGGACAGCCGATGTTGACGGCAAGACCCGCCTGCGAGTAATGAAAGACGTTACCAAAGATCTTTTCGCTGATATGGAAGACGTCAATGTTGGTTTGATGGTTTTTGGCGGTAATGAAGGGGGATATTTCAAGTCTGCCGTCAGCCCTATTGAAGACAAACGGGCCGCATTGATTGAGAGTATTGAGGCTCTCAGCGACGGAGGCAATACGCCTCTTTCTGAGACGCTGTTCCAGAGCATGCGTTATTTTCAGGGTGAAGATAATTTCATCAGGTATTGGGATCAACCGTATCAGGATGATGATGGGAATTGGGTTGCTGACGTGCCACCTGGCGTTTATGAAGATGAAAAATACAAGAGCCCTATCGAATACGAGTGCCAGCCAAACAGCGTTGTTCTGTTAACCGATGGTGAGCCCACTCAGGATACCAACCATGAGGACGATTTTGAGGCAGTCCTGGGAGCAGGCGCCTGTGTCGACAACTGCTTGGATGAAATAGCTGGATACATGTGGCAGAACGATATGATTCCGTCAGCAAACGACCCTGATGAGAATTTCCGGGGTAATCAGCGAATTTCAACTTACACGGTAGGCTTCAAAACTGATCAAACATTGCTTGACGATGCGGCAACAAAGGGCAACGGAACCTACTTTCAGGCTGAGAACGCGGCAAGCTTGAAGTCGGCTTTTGACGACCTGTTTACTGATGTGTTGGCTCGCTCCACAACCTTCGCAGCGCCTGGTATCGCTGTTAACACGTTCGACCGCCTGAACCACCTGGATTCGCTATATTTCGCAGTATTTCAGCCTGATACGGTGCCCCTGTGGGACGGTAACCTGAAAAGGTATCGCCTTGGTGTGGTGACCGATGATGTGACGGGGGAGAAAGAGGCCGTTATTCTGGATGTCGACGGAAATGAAGCCGTGGATTCCGCAACAGGCTTCTTCTCCGACGTTGCCCGCAGTTGGTGGAGCCCGGAGGCAGATGGCAAGGAAGTCGCCGCGGGTGGCGCAGCTTCACAACACGAAGATCCTAATAGCGATCGCAAAGTTTATACATATATTGCTTCTTCAAACAAAACCAGTCTCACCGCCGTCCAAAACGGTGTTGTGTCGACCAATAATGGAATCACGGCGGCTATGCTGGGTGATGACACGATGTCCAATGCCGACCGTTCTGTGTTAATAAACTGGATTCGCGGAATGGATCTGGATGACTCGGACGGCGATGGCAGCATGGTGGACTCTCGCAAGTTTATTTCCGACCCGCTTCATTCCGTGCCCCACCTGATTGTATATGGGGGAACGGCCGATAGCCCTACGACAGCCGTCTTCTTTGGTGATAACCAGGGATTTATTCACGGCATCAGTGGAGAGTCAGGTAATACCCATTTCTCATTTATCCCCGAAGAGCTGTTCCCGAATCAGGCTATGTTGAAAGCCAACAGGGAGGGTGAGGATCGTACCTATGGGATGGATGGCACGATCGTCAGTTGGGTATATGATGATGACTTTGATGGTCAGATTGATGATGGTGACGATCATGCCTACATCTACTCAGGCATGCGGCGTGGTGGATCAAGTTACTACGGCCTGGATGTTACCAATCCCGATTCCCCAAATTTCCTCTGGCAGATTGAAGGGGGTGTGACCGGGGATTTCGAAGAGCTGGGCCAGACCTGGTCGACTCCGGTCAAAACCAAAGTAAAAATTGCAAATACGGAGTATGAGGTTTTGATTTTTGGCGGCGGTTATGACACTGACCAGGACAACGTCGATGTCCGGACGCCAGACGATATTGGTCGCGCTATCTATATCGTGGACGCCGAGACTGGCGATCGTCTCTGGTGGGCTGGTCCGGCAGGCAGTGGAGCGGACGTCGAACTGGCGAACCTCGAGTACAGTATCCCGTCTGCGCCGAAGGTAATTGACGTAACAGGCGACGGCCGTGCTAACCAGATCTACGTTGGCGATATGGGCGGACAGATTTTCCGCTTCGATATTACCAATGGTAACAGGGCGGATGCCCTGGTGACTGGCGGCAGAATAGCGGATCTGGCCGGTGCAGGTGCATCTGATGCCCGCCGGTTCTATCACGCGCCAGATATCTTTGGCATCAAGGTTGGCGGCGCCAGGTATCTGGGGCTGGCCATTGGTTCCGGGTACCAGGCTCACCCTCTCAACGAGGCCATCGATGACCGTTTCTACATGCTAAGACTGCCGGATGTTACTGCGCCCCCCGTTGATGCAGATGGCGTGGTTGCGTACACCGCTTTGACGGAAGCCTCGCTGTATAACGCGACTGCCAATGTTATTCAGGATGGCGCAACTGAAGCAGATCGTGCGGCAGCAGCTGAAGCACTGGGCGATGCTGCGGGATGGTACATCAGTCTCGAGAATAGCGGCGAGAAGGTACTGTCTACAGGCCAGACCATCAATAACGAAATTTTCTTTACAACGTACGAACCTACTCCGAGCACCAACCCCTGTGTCCCAGCGGCCGGCACCTCCAGGCTCTACCACGTATCGGCACTGGACAGTCGCGCCGTTGTGAATTATGACGAGTCCGACGGTAATGGTGGTACTGATGATGAGCTTGATGCGGCGGACCGTTTTATAGAATTGAATACTATCGGTCTGCCCCCCAATCCTCAAAGGATGCGTGTCGACGATACGGATATTGTTTGTGTTGGTGCCGAGTGTCGGACGGTGGATTCAGTCACCGGTGTTGTCGAAACCTACTGGTTTGAGGAGTAAATCTTGTTTGCCATGAAGACTAACAAAGGTTTCACACTGATCGAGTTGATGATCGTGGTGGCAATCGTCGGGATATTGGCGGCGGTTGCCTACCCCAGCTATCTTCAGCACGTTGAGAGTACTCGGCGCTCGGATGCTCAGGGCGCACTTTCCGGTTTGGCCAATGCCATGGAACGGCATTACACCACGAACAGCAGCTACAAGAACGCAGCTGAAAGTGGTGACACCGGCAGTCCCGGAATTTACCCCAATGAAGCGCCATTGGATGGGTCGACCAAATTCTACGATTTGACGATTCAGTCCGCTGATGATTCGTCCTATGTGTTGCGAGCAACACCAAAGAACGGTCAGGCAGGTGATGGCATCATGGAGCTGACGTCGACAGGTGTGAAGCGTTGGGATAAGGACAACAACACCACGTTCAGCACTGCCGAGAATACCTGGAGTAAATAACGTGCCTGGTGAGTAGCGGGTCGGGAAGGCCCGTTACTTTCAACTACCAGGTCAGCACTCCAGCTCTGTGCCCCACGGTAGCGTGATAAGACTGTCCTGGTCGTCGTCGTGCTGTATTCTTAAGCGTCCGCCCTTGTTGAGGGCAAGGTAGCTCATCAGGCTCTTCCGGTTATGAATGGAGCAGACCACAAGGCTCCCAGTCATCCCATGAGTTGTCCCGTTCGGTGAAAAGCGCAAATAGCCCTTGCCACCGGTTCGTGATGTGACCCTGAAGCCTTCCGGCTCGGAGATAACACGTAGCACGTCACCACCGTCCGGTTTGCCATCCCTGTCAACGTCATGAAAGACAGACACTTTGCGGTTCCAGTCATCGGTACAGGTGCTTGCAGCAGACAAAGGGCAGATTGTAACGATTTTCCCACTGGTGACAGCTTCCCACCGGGCGTAAGCGAAGTGGTCCTGATAAGAAAGGATCAGGTTTCGATGTCTGGAGGTGTCGACCCAGCCACTCCAGCTACCGAGGGTGTAGCTCCCTGCGATGGCAATGAAGACAAGTACGAGCAGAAGCTCTAAGAGGGTAAAGCCTGAGGCAGAACGAGAGGGGTTCATCCTTGATTCTCCGTTTTTGTTCCTTCCTGGAACAGTATTGACTAGGTTTCCTTTGGCCCCGGAAACCTACCGGCGTCAGAATTCTACAATAAGTGCTACTCCATCCCCAACTTCTTCAACCGATACCTCAACGCCCGGAAACTGATCCCCAGCCGCTTTGCCGCCGCCGTCTTGTTCCAGCGGGTCGCCTCAAGGGCTTTCTCGATGGCCTGGCGTTCAATGGATTCCAGGTAGTTCTCCAGATCAATTTCGCCTTCGGGTAAGGTCAGTGCTCCCGGGTCTCTAGAGGGCATTCCTGTGCTGCCTGCACCCGAGAGCCCTGCTGGCGCCGGGCCGTTGCCGATGTGAAGATCCTCCGGGCCGATCAGGTCGGCATCGCACAGGGTAAAGGCGCGCTCCAGAATGTTCTCCAGTTCCCTGACATTGCCCGGGAAATCATAGTCTTTGAGGCGATCGACGGCGGCCGGGGTCAGCGACGCGGGCTCGCACTCGTACTCGCGGGCGATGCGTTCGAGTATGTGGTTCGCCAGCAAGCTGATGTCATCGGGCCTTTCCCTCAGGGCCGGTACCGGAAGCTCAATCACGTTGATGCGGTAAAACAGGTCCTGGCGAAAATTGCCTTCCTGAACGAGCCCTGGCAAATCCTTGTGGGTGGCGCTGAGCAGGCGAATATCCACGGGTACTTCTTTAGTATCGCCCACCGGCCGTACGGCTTTTTCCTGGATGGCTCGCAGCAGTTTTACCTGCATAGCCAGTGGCAGGTCGGCGACTTCGTCCAGAAACAGGGTGCCACCATCGGCTGACCGGAACAGGCCGTCCTTGTTGTCCACAGCTCCGGTAAAGCTGCCTTTCTTATGGCCGAAGAATTCACTCTCCATCAGCTCTGAGGGGATGGCACCGCAGTTTACCGCGATAAAAGGGTGATCGCGCCGTGGCCCCTGCAGGTGAATCATGCGGGCCACCAGTTCCTTACCGCTGCCGGACTCGCCGCTGATAAACACCGGTGCCTGGCTGCGGGCCAGCTTGCGAACCTGGTTTCTCAGGCGCTTTATTTCGGCGGAGTTACCCAGCAGTAAGCCCGGTTCATCGGGGGAGGTATCGGCATTAGGTTCCTGTTCGGAAAGTTTCAGGGCGCTATTAACGAGTTCACGCAGGCGCGGCAGCTCGACGGGCTTGGAGACGAAATCGAAAGCGCCAGCCTTGAGAGATTCGATGGCCGTGTCCATGTTGCCGTAGGCGGTGATTACAGCCACCGGGGTGTAGGGCGAGTGCTGCTGGATCCACTGCACCAGTTCGATGCCATTGCCGTCAGGCAGGTTCATGTCGGTCAGGCAGAGTTGCGGCCGGTGCTCGCCCAGAAGCTTCTTTGCGCTGGTGATATCCGGCGCGGTCAGCGTGTGAATGCCCATTCGGGTGAGTGTGATTTCCAGAAGATCCCGAATGTCGGGTTCGTCGTCTACGATCAGCGCTGTGTGAGTGGTCATTGGATTGTTGTCGGGTCCATGTCGTTGTTCAGACCACCGGGTTACCGGGTTGGTCATATCATTCGCCCGTGATGGGCAAATGTAATGCGGAAACAACAGCCGGGCTGTTTGTCATCCACCAGGGACAGGTGAGCCTGATTAGCCTCGCACAGTTCTCGTGCCAGATAAAGGCCAAGGCCCGTCCCGCTTTTGTCAGTTGTGAAAAAGGGCTCAAAAACAGAAACCCGATGCTCCGGGGCAATGCCGGGGCCGAAGTCACGAACATCCACATAGGTTCTCTCGCCGTCAGCTGTGGCCCCGGCATAGAGTTCAATCCTGCGTTCGCCGGTGGCCTGCTCGCTGTAGCGTAGCCCGTTATCGCACAGGTTCACCATAACCTGCTCGATCTGGCTCACATCAAAGCGGGCCTGGGGCAGATCGGCTTCTGCCCGCAGCTCGATATGAGCAGATTTCTGGTGGTCATTGTCCTGGGTCTGGAGGTAATCGTCACGAAATGCTGAAAGCCAGTGGCTCACATCGATCAGATCGGAATTGGCAGCGCGGCGCCGGGACAGGTCCAGGACATTTTCAATGATGCCGTTGACCCGGCGGGAGTGGCGCTCAATGATATCCAGCATTTTTCGATCGCCATCATCAAGGTTGGGGGATTCCCCCATGAGCTGGGATGCGTGGCTGATGGCGCCGAGGGGATTGCGGATTTCGTGGGCGATGCCGGCTGTCAGCCGTCCCAGTGAGGCCAGTTTCATCTGCTGGGCCTGCTGAGTCACCTTACTCATGTCATCAATGAAGACCAGAATCTGGTCGCCCCGCTGCTGGTCAAGCTGGGTAAAATTCACTTGTACCATTGGCGAGGTTGGTGTCGACTGAAACGGGTCGGTTCTGCGGGTTGGGTCTTTCAGCCAGGCTTCAAGGCCCAGGCGTAGCGGGTGGGGCAGGCTGCGCCCCTGACTGGGTTGCTGGCCGGGTTCTTCACTGGGTATACCAAAAAGCAGTTCTTCGGCTGCCGCGTTAGCAAGTCGGATATGCCCAAAGCGGTCCAGAACAAGAATCCCCGTGCGCATGCGCTGGATGATCTGGCGATTGATCTGTTGCAGCTCGGCAATACTCTGTGCCCGAGAGCTGGCCAACGCCTCGCTCCGTAGCATGCGCCGGGAAACGTACTGCAGGATAAAGGCCGCCGCAAAGTAGAGGATGCCGAGTGAACCAGCACGGACGATCTCATCGGCCGAGTTGCCAAAGGCCATGACTGACCAGGTTGAAATGCCAAGGGAACAGATCGCGCCTAGAGCCGCGTAGAAAGTGCCAATCCTGGTGGGTGTCAGGATATTTCCGGCCGCCACTGAGACAATAACCAGGTTAGCCATGCCATTGGTGATGCCGGTACTCGTGAGCAAGAGCGCATGGAGAATCAGGATGTCCATCAGGATCGAGATGGTGATGTGGCGGTTTCGCGGCTGAAAGCCGGCCAGCATTATCAGCGCGATGAAACTGTTGATGGCCAGATAGCTGACGACGCCAGCCTGGTAATAATCCATGGACCGGAAGCGGGTATCGAAATTGATCGGATCAACGAACAGCAGTGCCACCAGGATAATGCTGACAACCACCCTGTAATGATTGTAAATACGGAACAGCCTGCCCATCTGGCTGGCGGGTGGGGCATCTGTGTGGGGTTGAAGCTCAGTAATCGATGTTTTTGCCATAATCCGATGGGTATCCCGGGAGAATTCTTTTGCCCTGCGGGGTTATAATAGCCTTTTAATGGCAATGAGTTACAGGAGCTGCGTTATGTCCGTGCAAAAGGATCAGTCACCCGGCGGCCAGGGCCCCGGAAAGCTGAGGGTGGTTATGGCCCAGCTTGATTTTTTGGTGGGTGATATTCCCGGCAACACTGGCAAGGTGATTGAAGCTACCCGGCGCGCTGAGGAGGAGCATCAGGCAGATCTGGTTGTGTTTCCGGAACTGTGCCTGACCGGTTATCCTCCGGAAGATCTCCTACTGCGTTCGAGTATGGAAGTGCGCATTGCGGAGGCTCTGGAATTCCTGTGTGAAAGACAGCTCGGTCCCGCGATTATTGTGGGGGCCCCCATCAGGGAAGGCGCCCTGTTATACAACGCCGCAGTGATCATTGAAGGCGGCGAAATAACCGGCCGTTACTTCAAGCAGTTTCCCCCCAACTACCAGGTCTTCGACGAGAAGCGCTACTTCGCTGATGGAACAGACACTCTGGTGGTCGACATTCACGGAGTACCTGTCGGTGTGACCGTGTGCGAGGACATCTGGAGCGATGGTCCGGTGGAGGATGCAGCCGCAGCAGGTGCAAAACTGATTATCAACCTGAATGCGTCCCCCTACGATATTGACAAGCAGGCCCGCCGCAAGGCGTTGATCGAGCGTAAGGCTTTTGAAAATCGGGTCAGTATTGCCTATGTGAACCTGGTGGGTGGGCAGGATGAACTCGTTTTTGACGGTGGCTCAATGGTCTACGATCATTCCGGGGTGCTTGCGGTTGAAGCGCCCCAGTTCAGTGAAGGGCTTTACCCCGTGGATTTCATATTCGAGCACCACTGCCAGCCAGTTACACAGCCGGCCATCACCGAGCCCTCCCTGGAGGAGAATGTCTACAAGGCATTGGTTCTGGGGGTGAGGGACTACGTCAACAAGAATGGCTTCAGATCGGTTGTCCTGGGTCTGTCCGGGGGGATTGATTCCGCCGTGACCCTGGCGGTAGCCGTTGATGCCCTGGGTGCCGACCGTGTGCGCGCAGTGATGATGCCTTTCCGTTATACAGCCAGCATGAGCCTTGAGGATGCGGAGGCGGAAGCAGCCACCCTGGGCGTGCAGTACGACGTGTTCTCCATCGAGCCCATGTACGATGCGTTCATGGAAACCCTGGCCGCCCCGTTTGAGGGGACACAACCGGACACCACCGAGGAGAATTTGCAGGCGAGATTGCGGGGCGTGCTGCTGATGTCCCTGTCCAACAAATTTGGCTCACTGGTTCTGACAACCGGCAATAAAAGCGAGATGGCGGTGGGCTACTCGACCTTGTACGGCGATATGGCCGGAGGTTTTGATGTGCTCAAGGATGTTCCCAAGACCCTGGTATTCCGCCTTGCCTGGTATCGCAACAGCGTTTCGCAGGTCATTCCCGAGCGAGTGATTACCCGCCCACCATCGGCGGAACTGGCGCCGGATCAGAAAGACGAGGACAGCCTGCCGGGCTACGACGTGCTCGACCAGATACTCAATCTGTATGTAGAGCGTGATCTGAGCGCGGATGCTATCGTTGCCCAGGGGTTTGACCGGGCAGACGTGGACAGGGTTGTGCGCCTGGTGGACATCAACGAGTACAAGCGCAGGCAGGCGCCCATTGGTGTGCGGATTACCGAGCGAGGGTTTGGCAAGGACCGCCGCTACCCCATCACCAACGGATGGAAGAGCGGCAACTGATTATTCGTCGCCCATCAGGCCGAAGGTGACGACGCTGGACAATGAGCGGTCCTTGCGCTTGAGGGCATCGACCTGAAACTCCCCGTCCTCATTGAAAGCGGTGCTGTCCGGGAAGTTTTCTTCGAGCATGGCGACCGCATCCGCTGAGGCCTTTTTGAGATCCATGAAGCGGAAGGTCTCAGCCATAATGATCAGCGCCTCTTCTACAAAGGGTGTGGTGGAGTAGTTTTCCACAATAAAACGCGCGCGGTTATTGGCGGCAATATAGGCTTCGCGGCTGATGTAGTAGCGGGCTGCAAAGAGCTCGAGCTCGGCCAGACGGTTGCGGATGGCAATCATGCGCTGGCGGGCATCAGGGGCGTATTCGCTGGATGGGTAACGGTTCAGCAGCTCGGAAAAGTCACGGAAGGCCTGGCGCTGTTCGCCGGGATCCCTTGCCGCAACATCCACGGGAAAGTATCGTGCCGCAAGGCCAATATCCAGATTATAGGACGCCAGGCCGCGCATATAGAGCGCGTAATCGGCGTGGTCACTTTGCGGATTCAGGCGCAGGAATCGGTCAGCTGCTGCACGGGCCCCTTCCAGATCAAGATTCTGGTAGCGGGCATAAATCAGATCCAGCTGGGCCTGTTCCGCATAGCGGCCGAACGGATAGTAGGTTTCCAGATAATCGAGGTTCAGTTCCGCTTCGTTGAAGTTGCCCGAGTTCATTGCGTCCCGGGCGTTCTCGTAATAGGTTTCTTCCGGCAATACTTCTTCCTGCTCGTTTGAGGCGCACGCACTGATCATTAGCGCTGCGGTAGTCACTAGCAGTAATCGAACAACTGATCTCATGCCGGAATCCCGTATAATGGCGAAAATTCGAATGGTGGGCCATTGTAACGGGGATCTGCTCCCTTGTGCAGTGGCACTCGCTGTCGATTGGAAAATTCTGACTCAAACGTAACACTTATCACCGGCCCCGGGGGCTCAATGTCATCTGAAAACCGTATTATCGCCAGCTTCTCTGTTCCGCCGGAACACAGCGACCGCCGTCTCGACCAGGCCGCGGCGGAGCTGATGCCAGAGCATTCCCGCTCACGATTGCAGGGCTGGATCAAGAGCGGGGCACTGACGGTGAACGGGAAAGCCTGCAAGCCCCGTGACAAGGTCATGCTTGGAGACAAGCTGGAACTGGACGCCGAGCCAGAGGCGCAAGTCAGCTGGCAGGCGGAATCGATTTCCCTGGATATTGTCTATGAAGACGAACACCTGCTGGTGATCAACAAGCCGGCAGGTCTGGTTGTTCATCCCGCTGCAGGCCACGCTGATGGCACCCTGGTTAACGCGTTGCTCAACCATGCCCCGGAAGTGGAAAACCTGCCGAGGGCGGGCATTGTTCATCGTCTCGACAAGGACACTTCCGGAATCATGGTGGTGGCGCGCAGCCTGATCGCCCACACATCACTGGTTGACCAGCTGCAAACCCGTACCATGGGGCGGGAGTACGAGGCCATCGTGGTGGGCACTCTGACCGGAGGCGCCACGGTGGACGCGCCGATTGGTCGCCACCCTCGCGAGCGCAAGAAAATGGCGGTGGTGCCTACCGGCAAGCCCGCGGTTACCCATTATCGCCTGATCGAGCGCTTCGCCGCCCATACCCATGTACGTTGCAAGCTTGAAAGTGGTCGCACACACCAGATTCGGGTCCACATGGCGCACGTCAAACACCCGCTGATTGGCGACCCGCAGTACGGTGGCCGGCTTCGCCTCCCCAAAGGAACAACGGATGAACTGCGGGACGTGCTGGCGGGCTTTCAGCGTCAAGCGCTCCATGCCCGGCAGTTGACGCTGCAGCATCCCCAAACGGGGGAAGTGATGACCTGGGAGGTACCTTTGCCCGAAGATATGGAAACGCTGCTCGCAGCGCTTCGCAAGCACGTTAAGGATCTGGAGAACAATGACCTTTGAGTTGCCACTTATTGTCCCGGACTGGCCGGCACCGTCCTGGGTAAATGCTGCATCCACCACAAGGGTTGGCGGGGTTAGCAAGTCACCCTGGGATTCCCTGAACCTTGGCACGCATGTGGGTGATGACCTCGAGGATGTGACGAAGAATCGTGCCCTGCTTGGACAATGGGCCGAACCTGGCGCCCAGTCTTTCGGTTGGCTGAACCAGGTCCATGGCACCCATGTGGCAGAGCTGCCGCAGCCAGGCCAGGTCACTGCTGATGCCTGTGTCACCTCGCAGCCCGGAGCCGTTTGTGCCGTATTGACGGCGGACTGTCTGCCGGTATTGTTCTGTGATCCCTCCAGTGGCCGGGTGGCTGCCGCTCACGCTGGCTGGCGTGGGTTGTGTGACGGTGTTCTGGAGCGGACCCTGGAGCACCTGGGTAATCCCGCCAGTGTCCTTGCCTGGCTGGGTCCGGCCATTGGCCCCGAGCAGTTCGAGGTTGGCGCCGAGGTGCGGGACGCCTTTCTCCTGAGTGATCCGCAGGCGGGCAGGGCTTTTGCGCCCAGTCCCCGGCATCCCGGGCGCTACCTGGCTGACATCTACGAACTGGCCCGACAACGACTGGCTGCTGCCGGAGTGCTCCAGGTCTACGGCGGCGGGTTCTGTACGGTAACCGACAGTGATCGCTTCTTCTCCTACCGCCGTGACGGACAAACAGGGAGGATGGCGAGCCTGATCTTCATTTCATGATTCCCGTCAATTTTCTGACACTTCTTGCCCGTGTACGCTTGAAGTCCCGCCGTTCGCCCCTACATTAACTGTCAAAGCAGAGAAATTGCTGCCGGCGGGAACGTCCTCCCGGCCGCACGACAGATATTGGGGAACACCAGACTATGAGAATCGACAAACTGACCAGCAAACTGCAGACAGCACTGGCGGATGCCCAGTCTCTTGCGGTAGGCAAGGACCATAACTTCATCGAACCCGTGCACCTGATGCAGGCACTGATGGATCAGCAAGGCGGCTCCATCAAGCCGTTGCTGAAACAGGCGGGTGCCGAGCCGGGCCGTATCCGTCAGGCTGTCGCCCAGGAAATCGAGAACCTGCCGGAAGTGAAGGGCTCGGCCGGGGACGTGTCCATGTCCAATGATATGGGGCGTCTGTTCAATATCGCTGACAAACTGGCCCAGAAGCGTGGGGACCAGTTCATATCCAGCGAATTGATGCTGCTGGCAGCCCTTGAAGACCGTGGCACCCTCGGACGGGTTCTGCGTGAGCAGGGTGTCGACAAGTCCTCACTGGAAAGCGCTATCGATGAAGTTCGCGGTGGTGAGTCGGTTGATGACCCCGCTGCGGAAGAAAACCGTCAGGCCTTGTCCAAGTACACCATTGACCTTACCGAGCGAGCCGAGGCCGGTAAACTGGACCCGGTGATCGGCCGTGATGATGAAATCCGCCGGACCATCCAGGTGCTTCAGCGTCGCCGAAAGAACAACCCGGTCCTTATTGGCGAGCCCGGTGTGGGCAAGACCGCCATTGTCGAGGGGCTTGCCCAGCGCATCGTGAACGGCGAAGTGCCGGAAGGTCTCAAAAACAAGCGTGTGCTATCGCTGGATATGGGCTCGTTGATCGCAGGCGCCAAGTTCCGGGGTGATTTCGAGGAGCGACTGAAGGCTGTTCTCAATGAGCTGGCCAAGCAGGAAGGGCAGATCATCCTGTTTATCGACGAGATTCACACCGTGGTAGGTGCTGGTAAGGCCGAAGGGTCCATGGACGCCGGCAATATGCTCAAACCCGCATTGGCCCGGGGTGAACTGCATTGTGTGGGTGCGACGACCCTGGACGAATACCGCGAGAATATAGAAAAAGACGCTGCTCTGGAGCGCCGTTTCCAGAAAGTACTGGTTTCCGAGCCCAATGAAGAAGATACCATCGCCATCCTTCGCGGCCTCAAGGAGCGTTACGAAGTTCACCACGGTGTGGAAGTGACCGACGGCGCCATTATCGCGGCAGCCAAGCTGTCTCATCGATACATCGCGGACCGCCAGTTGCCGGACAAGGCGATTGACCTGGTGGACGAAGCGGCCAGCCAGATCCGCATGGAAATGGACTCCAAGCCGGAGGCGCTGGATCGCCTTGAGCGGCGGCTGATCCAGCTGAAGATTGAGCGGGAGGCGCTAAAAAAGGAAACGGATGCGGCGTCCAAAAAGCGGCTTTCAGAGCTTTCGGATGTAATCACCGGGGTTGAGCGCGAATACGCGGATCTGGAAGAGGTCTGGAATACCGAAAAGGCCGCTTTGCACGGCTCCCAGAAGATCAAGAGCCAGCTGGAGCAGGCCCGGATTGACCTGGAAAATGCCCGCCGTGCCGGTGACCTTGGCCGCATGTCCGAGTTGCAGTATGGCCAGATTCCGGAGCTGGAGCGCCAGCTGGATATGGCGAGCCAGGCTGAAATGATGGAGATGACGCTGCTCCGCAACCGCGTGACGGATGAGGAAATCGCCGAAGTGGTGTCCAAATGGACCGGGATTCCAGTATCAAAGATGCTGGAAGGCGAACGCGACAAACTCATGCGCATGGAAGACGCGCTGCATGACCGCGTTATTGGTCAGGACGAGGCTCTGGAAGCTGTTTCCAACGCGGTAAGGCGTTCACGTGCCGGTCTCTCGGATCCTCATCGTCCGAACGGCTCCTTCCTGTTCCTCGGGCCGACGGGCGTGGGCAAGACAGAACTCTGTAAGGCGCTGGCTGCCTTCCTGTTTGATACCGAAGAAGCCATGGTGCGTATCGATATGTCCGAGTTCATGGAGAAACACTCCGTGGCCCGGCTGATTGGTGCACCTCCCGGCTACGTGGGGTATGAAGAGGGTGGCTATCTGACTGAAGCAGTGCGTCGCCGGCCCTACTCGGTGTTGTTGCTGGATGAGGTTGAGAAGGCGCATCCGGACGTGTTCAACATACTGCTACAGGTACTTGAAGATGGGCGCCTGACGGATGGTCAGGGCAGGACCGTGGATTTCCGCAACACCGTCATTGTGATGACTTCCAACCTGGGTTCGGACATCATCCAGCAGAAAGCCGGGGAGGAGAACTACGAGGCGATGAAGTCAGCGGTTATGGAGGAAGTGGGTACTCACTTCCGGCCCGAGTTCATTAACCGGGTGGATGAAGTGGTTGTGTTCCATCCGCTGGCTAAAGGCCAGATTCAGGGCATTGCCAAGGTCCAGATCGAGATCCTCAACAAGCGCCTGAAAGAACAGGACATGAAGCTGGAGCTGGACGACGGAGCCATGGAATTGCTGGCGGAAGTGGGCTATGACCCGGTCTACGGCGCCCGCCCGCTGAAGCGTGCGATCCAGCGGATGATCGAAAACCCGCTGTCGCAGCGGCTGCTTCAGGGCGACTTCCTGTCCGGGGATACCATTCGCGGGACGGTGAAGGATCATGCCCTGGAGTTTTCCAGAGCTTGATGTGTTGAGCAAAAAGGCGGAGCAGATTGCTCCGCCTTTTTTATGGGGCTGACTTGCCCTGAATACGGTTTACGCTTCGGAAGGCGCGCCGCAGTTCTCTTCTGCTATTTCCTCAAACTTCGTGCGCTGCTCTGCAATTTCTTCCTCCGATAGGTAACGCTGCTCGCCATCCTCTTCCACCCGTATCCGGCTGTTACGCTGCAGGATGCTCAGGTTGCTGCGTGCGGTTTCGCAATTGGCTTCCCGTTGCTTGCGTCGGGCCTCTTCTACAGCGCTCTCTTCTTGCCGCTCAGCTTGTTCGGCTTCCTGTTCTTGCAGAGCTTTAACCTGTTCCTGTGGGCTCTGGCGGTTGCTCGCTGAGGGTTTCCCGGTGCGTATGCTGACAGACTCCGACTGTTGCCCGGTCGGTTGCCGGTCGCCGAAGTGTGTTACCCCGTTCTCATCGGTCCATTTGTAGACGGAGGCAGCCGAAGTCATTGTCGGCGCTGCAACCAGAAGTACTGCCAGGGTAAGAATTTTTCTGTTCATGCCTCTACTCATTCCGCGTTAGCCTTTTCGGAGTACTGCCTTAAACAGCACCATCTCTGTCTAGCCTATGTTTATCATGCCATTTGTAAAGGTAACTTTCTTGCGTCTGGTTCAAATACTTGCACAAAGTATGGCAGACCTTTGTCGGGTAAGAACAGAGAATACTGCCGCCGCTATTGACAGGGAGTTCATCGCTGTCAAAATTGCAGATTGCCTGAAGACTGGGGTCAATACGGCAGGCAATCCCGTGCGAGTATCCCCCGTTTAATTACCACACTGAATGCCCCGCGCGAGTCGCGGACTGGTTGTTGCTTACGTGCAACCCGTTGATTGGCCGTTCTCCGCAACCCTCAGGAGGGCGGCTGGCCAGGAGACAACCTCTTACAGCTGGTGTGGCGGAATATCCGGTTAAGCTTTCACAAGAAGCTTGATGCCCGGACATCCAGGCAACCGGGACGCGTCCCGGCTCATTCACTCGTAGAAGAGGGTAGAACATCGTGGAGTTATTGTCTGGCGCCGATATGCTGATCCGGTCCCTGCAAGATGAGGGGATCGAATACATATATGGCTATCCGGGTGGTGCAGCGCTGCATATCTATGATGCGTTGTTCAGGCAGGACAAGGTCAAGCACATTCTGGTGCGTCACGAGCAGGCGGCGGTCCACATGGCCGACGGCTACGCCCGTGCCACCGGATTACCGGGCACCGTACTGGTAACCTCGGGTCCTGGAGCCACCAACACCATTACCGGTATTGCCACCGCATTTATGGATTCCATTCCCCTGGTGGTTCTGTGTGGCCAGGTCGCGTCAACACTGATTGGTGAAGATGCGTTCCAGGAGACCGATATGATCGGCGTCTCCCGTCCTGTTGTGAAGCACAACCTGAGCGTGCGTCATCCGGAGGAAATCCCGGAAATTATTCGCAAGGCCTATTACATCGCCGCAACCGGTCGGCCTGGCCCGGTGGTCGTTGACATCCCCAAGGATATGACCACGCCGAACGAGCGTTACGAGTACGTGTTCCCGAAGAAGGTGAAGCTGCGCTCGTACAACCCGGCCATTCGCGGCCACGCTGGTCAGATCAAGAAAGCCGTGGATATGTTGATGGCGGCCAAGCGCCCGATCATCTATGCCGGTGGTGGCGTCATTCTGGGCAAGGCAACGGACCAGCTGACCGAGCTGGTCAGGATGCTGGGTTACCCCATTACGAACACGCTGATGGGCATTGGTTGCTATCCGGCTTCCGACAAACAGCACCTTGGCTGGCTGGGGATGCATGGTACCTATGAGTCAAACATGGCCATGCACCACTCGGATCTGATTCTGTGTGTAGGTGCACGATTTGACGATCGGGTGACCAACGCAACCGAGAAGTTCTGTCCCGGTGCCCGCATTGTTCATATTGATATTGATCCGGCCTCCATTTCCAAAACCATTGATGCGGACGTTCCCATCGTTGGTCCCGTCGACGCAGTGCTCAAGGAAATGCTCACCCTTGTCAGGGAGAGTAAGGAAAAACCGGACGCTGAGGCCATCGCTGCCTGGTGGAAGCAGATTGAAGAATGGCGTGCGTTCCACGGCATGCGCTATGAAACCAGCCCGGATGTAATCAAGCCGCAGGAAGTGGTGGAAATGCTCTGCAGGCTCACCAATGGCGAGGCTTATGTGACTTCGGACGTGGGGCAGCACCAGATGTTCGCGGCCCAGTACTACAAGTTCGATAAGCCCAATCGCTGGATCAATTCCGGTGGCCTCGGCACCATGGGCTTTGGCCTGCCGGCTGCAATGGGCGTCAAACTGACGCACCCGGATGATGAGGTGCTCTGCATTACCGGTGAGGGCAGTATCCAGATGAATATCCAGGAGCTGTCTACCTGTAAGCAGTACAACCTGCCGGTGAAGATCATCAACCTGAACAACCAGGCGCTTGGCATGGTCAAGCAGTGGCAGGACATGAACTATGAGTCCCGCCATTCCGAGTCTTACATGGGGTCCCTGCCGGACTTCGTCAAGCTTGCGGAAGCCTATGGCCATGTTGGTGTCCGCATTGACCGTAAGGAAGATCTGGAATCGAAGCTGAAAGAAGTGCTGGCGATGAAAGACCAGCTGGTATTCGTTGATGTCTACGTCGACCGGTTTGAGCACGTCTACCCGATGCAGGTGGCGCGCGGCTCAATGAAGGACATGTGGCTCAGCAAGACGGAGAGGGTCTGATCATGCGTCGAATCATTTCTGTTTTGCTTGAGAACGAACCAGGAGCGTTGTCCCGTGTGGTGGGACTGTTTTCGCAGCGCAATTACAACATCGAGACCCTGACGGTGGCGCCGACCGAGGACGAGACTCTGTCGCGCCTGACGGTAACCACCACCGGGTCCGACAAGGTCATCGAACAGATTACCAAGCAGCTCAACAAGTTGATCGAGGTGGTCAAGCTGGTGGATCTTACCGAGGGGGCGCACATCGAGCGCGAGCTGATGCTGGTCAAGCTCAAGGCCACAGGCTCCCAGCGGGCCGAGATCAAACGCACTGTCGATATTTTCCGTGGCCAGATCGTGGATGTCACCAGTTCCGTCTATACCGTCCAACTGGCCGGGAACAGCGAAAAGCTGGACGGCTTTATTCAGGCGGTAGGAACGTCCGGCGTACTAGAGGTCGTTCGCAGCGGTGTTTCCGGCATTGCCCGTGGCGAGAAGGTATTAAGCCTGTAACAGGCGCTGACATCATTCTGTACAATGACGGCCACTAAAAGGCCAATTAACAATATATAGAGGTTATACATGCAGGTTTACTACGATAAGGATTGCGATCTTTCCATCATCCAGGGCAAGAAAGTTGCCATCATCGGTTTTGGTTCACAGGGCCACGCGCATGCGTGCAACCTGAACGAGTCCGGTGTTGATGTGACTGTTGGTCTGCGCCCGGGCTCTTCTTCCATTGCCAAGGCAGAAGCCTACGGCCTGAAAACCAGCGATGTCCCGTCTGCCGTTGCCGCTGCCGATGTGGTTATGGTTCTGACCCCGGACGAGTTCCAGGCGCAGCTGTACAATGCAGAGATCGAGCCGAACCTGAAGCAGGGCGCTACACTGGCCTTTGCCCACGGCTTTTCGATTCACTACAACCAGATCGTACCGCGTAAGGATCTGGATGTGATCATGATCGCCCCGAAAGCTCCGGGCCACACCGTACGCACCGAATTTACCCGTGGCGGCGGCATCCCTGACCTGATTGCCATCTTCCAGGATGCGTCCGGCAACGCCAAGAATCTGGCCCTTTCCTATGCCAGCGGCATTGGCGGCGGCCGTACCGGCATCATCGAAACCACCTTCAAGGACGAGACCGAAACCGATCTGTTCGGTGAGCAGGCTGTTCTGTGTGGTGGCACTGTTGAACTGGTCAAGGCGGCTTTCGAAACGCTGGTAGACGGCGGATACGAGCCCGAAATGGCGTATTTCGAATGCCTGCACGAGCTCAAGCTGATTGTTGACCTGATGTACGAGGGCGGCATCGCCAACATGAACTACTCCATTTCCAATAATGCGGAGTATGGTGAGTATGTGACTGGCCCCGAGATTATCAATGAGCAGTCCCGTGAAGCCATGCGCAATGCACTGAAGCGCATCCAGACTGGTGAGTATGCCAAGATGTTCATTCAGGAAGGCAGCAGCAACTATCCGTCCATGACAGCTCGTCGCCGCATCAATGCCGAGCATCAGATCGAGACCGTTGGTGAAAAACTGCGTTCCATGATGCCCTGGATTTCTGCGAACAAGATCGTGGATAAAGAGAAGAACTGAGCCGGTACCCCGGTCTGGTTTGAAAAACGCGGCCCGGGTGGCCGCGTTTTTCGTATATACTCCGCCTAAATGCTTTCCGGAGTGAGTGAAATGACTGACGAGAAAAAGCAGACCAAAAAGAACGACCCTCAGGAGACGAATGAATTCAAGGGGCACGAATACGATATCGAAGCTGGTGAAGTCGTCGAGGAAGAACTGGTTGAGGGTGCTCCGGTTCGTCGCAAAGGGATTTATCTTCTGCCCAATGCGCTGACTACGGCATCACTGTTCTCCGGTTTCTATGCCATCGTCTCTGCCGCTAACGGGATGTTTGATAACGCCGCCATCGCAATCTTTGTCTCCATGATCCTGGACGGTCTTGATGGTCGGGTCGCCAGGCTCACCAATACCCAGAGCAAGTTTGGTGAGGAGTACGACAGCCTTGCCGATATGGTGGCCTTTGGCGTGGCGCCCGGACTGGTGGCTTTTTTCTGGTCGCTGAATAATCTTGGTCAGGTTGGTTGGGCCATTACCTTTATCTACGTGGCTGGCGCGGCTTTACGTCTCGCACGCTTCAATACCCAGATTGGTTCGGTGGACAAGAACTACTTTGTCGGGCTGGCCAGTCCTGCCGCCGCTGCCTGTGTCGCCGGGTTGGTATGGTGCTTCCATCTTGTGGAGCCGGCCAGTTGGCTGACACTGATGACGATTATTGTTGTGGGTGGCTGTGGCGTGCTGATGGTCAGCAACATCCTCTATAAAAGCTTCAAGGATCTGGATATGCGGGGGCGGGTGCCTTTTGCGGCAATTCTCCTGGTGGTTCTTATCTTTGTGGTGGTTGCGCTGGACCCGGCAACGGTTCTGTTTACCGTCTTTCTTGCTTATGCGTTGTCGGGCCCGGTTTTGGCTTTGTTCAGAAAATCGCGTCGCTCTGGTGATCAGTCTGCGTGAGTTCAGTGTGAAAATTGAGCGTCTTGCCTAGGGTTTGAGCAGTGTCATACGTGCTAACCGAAACAGGGCAAAAATAGTTGGTTAACCTCGTTGACACATTCTCAGGGCTCTGTAGAATGCGCATCTCTTTCGAGGGACACGCCACTGAGGCGGGTCAGAAATTGAAAGACAACCGTTTGATTTAGTTGGCAGTTTTTCGGTCGCAGGCCGGAGCCAAAATAAACGGTTGACAAGGCAGCGATTCGATGTAGAATACGCCACCTTGATCGGGCAAGCCCCGAACGCTCTTTAAAAAGTTGACCAAGTAATTCGTGTGGGCGCTGGCCGAGGTATTTCGGATGCGAAATATCAGGACAGTGACTCGTCGAAAATTGAGTTTTGTCTTGAGCAAGAATAGAGAATCTTCGGATTCTTGTATGATTTAAACTGAAGAGTTTGATCATGGCTCAGATTGAACGCTGGCGGCAG